>JBEKNX010000471.1:0-3649 GCA_049522375.1 Acidimicrobiales bacterium
GGTATCTGTGTCAGGACAGAGCCGACGGGAGCATCAAGGGAGAGCTGGGACTTACACGCGCAGTCGATCTCCCTCAATAAGACAGCTGCACCGGTGGTCGCCTCGCTGAGGTGGCCTCAGTTCGGGCGGCCACGAAGGAGCGCTACCCCCTCGCCGCTCAGGTCGCTGAAGGCGGCACCGCGACCGAGGATTGCAAGAGCAAGGGCTTCGCTTGGGCCTTGTATGTCGGCGCCGTCGCCGTATGACCAGTCCTGGTCGGTGGCCCGGACGCGGAGCCCGCTCGTGCGGCCTTTTGGCACGAAGCCGCGCGACGCCGTCGGCGACGTGCGGAAGGTGAGTACGACCTTCCACGTGGATAGCGGCGCCGAGACGTCGAGGCCGAGCGGCCGTGCGACGTCTCGTGTGTGGACCGAGATGTCCGTCAGCGGGGCCATCGGCCCGTTGCCGGGCGGTGTGAAATGACTTTCGGCGTTCTTACGCAGGACCGCCGTAAGCTCGCCAATGGGCCTCTGTCCCAATTTACGGGCGGCCTTTACCGAGTACTTGTCGAAACCGCCCGCGAATATGGAACCCAAGGCGAACCGCGGCATGCTCACGCAAAATGGGGCCACCAGGTGCCCGGCCATGTCGTGAACGGTCCACGCGGTGCAAAGGGACTGTACGGCGAGTTGCTCGTCGTTCAACTGGTCGAACAGGTCGGCCGTCCTTCGCCGTCCGGCGGCGATGAGGCTGAACGCCTCGTCTTTGCTCATACGGCTGTTTCTTAGCACTGCCGGTTCGGTCGTCGCAGGTACCTTCCTACAGGGCCTACCACGGTGGTCGGAACTGGCGGGCACCGCTCAGCGAAGTCTCTGCCGACATGATCTACCTCTGCCTAGGGGGCCATCACGGTCCAACTACCCACACAAAGGTGAGGAGACGAACGTACGTTAGCGGGCGCAAAGCCAAGTCGGGGCGGTCCGGTTACCCACTGGACGTGCCCCTCACGGCGGCGGGGTGCTCACAGGCGGGGCGGGGGAGGATGGGCACGGCGCGGACCGGGCACTCGGCGCCATGTCACCGGGAGCTCAGCGGCTGGCTTAGGTGCGCCCGGCCCAGGAGGAGGTGGGAGGGGGGCCCGGGCCGGGACGGGAGCGGGCCGGTCGCTCCTCGGCCCCGGCAATAAGGCGGGCGGGCGGGCCCGGCGGGCTTCCCAAAAGGGCGGGTAGCCCCACCACGGTGTCAGGCCGGCCAGCTGGGGAGGGCGAGCACCGGTCACAACGATGGCCGTCCCGGGGGCCAGGCTGTGCACTTGGTCGACGGGTAGACGTTCCTGGCGGCGGGTCGACCACGTCGTGCTGAGCGAGGGGCGCCCGGACCACCAGGCCGAGGTATTGACCGAGCGGACGGCGACATCGCCCTGGCCCGCTAGGCGGGAGATGGTCTCCAGTGTGCGCAGGTCGCCGATGCCGGGGAGGACGACTTTGGTGCCGAACAAGGAGAAAAAACCGTCGGCGGCGGCGCCCCACCGGGCCCGGGCCTGGGACAGGTCCTGCAGGCAGGCCAGGGTGAGGAGGCCCTGGCCGCCGCCCTCGCTGACCATGGCCGGCAGGTCCGGCAGCGGGGCGATGTTGGCCACCTCGTCCAGCACCAGTGTGACGGGCAGGCGCAGCGTGGCGGCGGCGGCCGCCTGGTAGGTGGCGGCGCGCAGCTGCTCGAGGAAGGCGACCAGTAGGGGAGCCGTCAGAGCCTGGTAGCGGGCGGGAGCGCAGACGTAAATGGTGTCGTCACCGAACGGGAAGTGGGCCGGGTCGAAGTCGGCCCCGTCCGCCAGTGCCAGCGCCCGCGCCGAACGGTAGGCCGCCAAAGCCCCGGCCGTCGTCGAGAAGATCCCGCTCTTCTCCCGGTCCTCGGTGGCGGCGATGCCGGCGAGCACGTCGACGGCGACGCCGGTGCCGTCGCCCCCCTGGGCCAGCAAGGCCATGGGCGTGTGCAGGTCGTGGAGCAACACCCAGGCCAGCACCTGGCGCATCCCGTGGCCGGAGATGGCGGCGGCATGCAGTACCGGGGCCAGTAGCGCCTCGGCTCGCTCGGTCCAATGGGCGCTCTCGCCGTAAGAGCCATGGGGCCGGGCGGCGGCGGTCATCACCCGCGCCGTTACCAGGGCCTCTTCCCAGGAAATGGAGGCCTGTACCGGGGACCACCGCAGCAGTTGGGCTCCCGGCGGTGGCTCGATGGTCCCGGTCGGGTCCAGGAGCCAGCACCGTCCGAGCTGCGAACGGCTAGTCAGGGTGGCGTGCAGGACGTCGGCCTTGGTCGAGGTGACCAGGACGGGCCCCGGTGCCGCCAGCACGTTGGGCACCACGAGCGTGGAAGTCTTCCCCGACCGGGGCGGGCCAAGGACGAGCATTGCTTGTTGTGGGCCGGCCCAGATAAGCCGGCGGCCATCGGTGCCTATGTACAGCTCGGGCCCGTTGCGGGCCAAGTTGGCGCGCATCTGAGCGAGGCTGATCTCGGGCACCCAGGTCACCCAGCCGGCTCTTTCGACCGCTCGGGTGTCTGACGTGGCACCCTTTTATGTTATATCATGCCTTCTCCTCTCCTTGGACCCGACCGGCGGGTCGTCCCAGCAACCGGACCCCTCTGGAGGCCGTTCAACGGTCAGTCGCCGGCTTTGCACGGTGGCCGGCTTCTACCGCTACGCCGTGGAAGAAGAGCTCCTGGACCACTTCCCGGCCCTCACATGCCGACCCCCGCACCACCATGCGCTACGACCGGGCCAGGGTGTCGCTTGACCGCCACGCCACCTTCCTGGTGGCCGCCTTCATCGCCAGCGCGGCCAGGTAGCGCTGTCCTACCAGATGGTCCGCACCAACGCCGAAGCGCGCACAGCGGAGTCCCTCGTCACCAGAGGGACCTGAAGGGCGATGGCGGCAGTCACCGGCTCCAGGGCTACGGCGTCTGACGAACCGAGGCGCTCCCGGAATGCACCGAGCTGCTCGGTGGTGACCGACCGCGTCGTCTGGCTCACCGCTCCGAAAGCCGCTTGGAGCCTTGGACGTACCAGACGATGGCGTGAGAGTCCGCGACTACCCGCACGAGGCTTCGGCGTCCCGGCGAGCGAGCTCACTGCCACGCTCAAAGTCCTCCCAGGCCAAGTCCGCGAACTCTGGGAGCGAGCCGGCCAGGCGCCCGCCACTAGGCGCCACGACCGCCTCGACTACCCGGAGGTGGGCGCCCGGAAGCAGCCCGAGCTTGCGCAGCTGGTCGGCCGGGATGCTCCCATCGCCGGCGACGACCAGTTCACGTGGGTTGTCGTCACCAAGTGCGCTCACGCCACCAGCATACGACGCCGACTGTGACGTCCTGAGATGGTCGAACGTTACCTGCGGTCGCGCTGTCTCCGTCCGACCTCGACAACCGGCCGGGGTCCCGCACGACGAGCGTTCTGTCGTCAGTTCAGCCCCCCTTCCGCGAGCGCATCGCCGTCGTACTGGCGCGTTGGGGAGCCGTCGACGTGGCCCGCTGCAAAACGCCATTAACCGGGGATCCGGTGAGGGTCGGCCAAGGCAGTGGTGGAGCCATGCGCCGATATCGCGACCGGCAGACGAAGGACCTCCGAGCTCGGGGCTTCTGACCGGCCCTCCATTTCGTCGGGGGCCGGGAGGGC
>JBEKNX010000472.1:0-3638 GCA_049522375.1 Acidimicrobiales bacterium
GCTCATGGCCGGCTACGCCTTCGCCATGTTTGAGTTCCGCTTCAAACGCCTGCTGTTTTACGCCCTCCTGTGCGGCCTGATGATCCCCTTCTCCACGATCATCGTCCCCGTGGTGCAAATTCTGGCTGATTTCCATTGGCTGAACACGTACCAGGGCCTGATCGTCCCCAATGTCGCCTCGGCTCTGGGCGGCTTCTTGTTCCGCCAGTTCTTCCTCGGCCTACCCTACGAGCTGGGTGAGGCGGCCCGCATCGACGGTGCCTCGGAGTTCCGCATCTTCCTCAATGTTTACGCCCCTCTGGCCGGCCCGATCGTCGCCGCCTTCGCCATGATCTCCTTCCTCCAGAACTGGAACAACTTCCTGTTCCCGCTCATCGTCGTCAACACGACCAACATGAACGTCATCTCCGAAGGCCTGTCCGTGTTCAGCGGGCAGTTCAATATCAACTACAACCTGATAATGTCGGCCGCTCTCATCACCATCACGCCCATACTCATAGTTGCCATTGCCGCTCAGCGCCGCATCGTGGCCGGCATCATGCTCGGGGCCATCCGCTGAGCAGGTCGGCTCACGAGGTGGTGCCGGCAGACGGGCCCCCTTTGGAGCGGCCCACTATTTCGAACGCCTGCCACATCGAGGCATAGGGCCCGCCTCGTTCGAGCAGCTCGCCATGCGTGCCCATTTCGACGACCCGGCCGTCGTCGAGGACGACGATGCGGTCGGCGGACTGCGCCGTCTGGAGCCGGTGGGCGATGAGCACGGTCGTGCGGTGCCGGGACACCTGGTGCATGGCCGCCGCCACCCGTGCCTCGGTGGCCAGGTCGAGGTTGGACGTGGCTTCGTCGAGGAGCAGCAGGGCGGGGCCCACCAGCTCGGCCCGGGCCAGGGCGATCAGCTGGCGCTGGCCGGCCGAGAGCGACCGGCCCCGCTCCGACAGCTCGTGGCGGTACCCGCCGGGCAGGGCGGCGATGAACTCGTGCGCTCCCACCGCCCGGGCCGCCTTTTCGACCTCAGCATCGGGGGCATCGGCCCGCCCGTAGGCGATGTTGTCCCTCACCGTCCCGGAGAACAGGAACGCCTCCTGAGGCACGTACCCGAGCTGGCGGCGGAAGGAAAGGAGGTCGAGCCCGCGCAGATCCTGGCCGTCGACCCGGACGCTGCCCTCGTCGGGGTCGTAGAAGCGGGCCAGCAGCTTCATCACCGTCGACTTGCCCGCCCCGGTCTCGCCCACCAGGGCCACCGTCTCGCCCGGCCGGACCTGGAGGTTGACCCCCCGCAGAGCCTCCGGGGGCTTGGGGACAGGGGTCGCGGACCGCGGACCGGCGGGACTGGGCCGGCTCGGCGCCACGGGGTAGGCAAAGCGGACGTTGTCGAGGTCTATGGCGCCGGCCAGGCGCCCCACCGCCACCGGCTCCGCCGCCGGCGGGGTGCGGGTCTCGAGCTGCATGAGCTCGGAGATGCGGCGTACGGAGACCCGTGTCTGCTGCCAGGAGTCGAAGACCTGGGACAGCTGCTGGATGGGGGAGAAGAACAGGTCGATGTAGAGGATGAAGGCGATCAGCGCCCCCGAGGCCAGGTGGCCGGTGGCGATAAGCCCGGCGCCCACGCCCAGGACGATGGCGTCGGCCACCGAGGACAGGAACTGGACGAAGGGGAAGTAGGTGGCGACCAGGCGTTGCGCCGCCACCCGGGACCCCAGGTACTCCCGCCCGAGCCGGTGGAAGCGTTCCTGGGTGGGCCCCTCGTGGGCGAAGGCCTGGGCCTCTCGCACCCCGGACAGGCTTTCCTGGAAATCGGCGTTGACAATACCGATCCGTTCCCGGGACAGGTCGTACAGCCGGGCAGCCCGGCGCCGGAAAATCACGGTGGCGATGGACAAAGGCACGACCACGGTCAGGGTGCACAACCCGAGCTCGGGGTTGATCACCACCAGGGCCACGCCCACGCCCACGAAGGTCACCATGGAGACCAGGGCGGAGAGCACGCCGTTCTCGATGAGCGATTCGAACTGGTCGACGTCGGTGGTCATCCGGGTCATGATGCGTCCCGCCATCTCGCGCTCGTAGTAGTCGAGCGAGAGCCGTTGCAGCTGGGCCCAGATGCGGATGCGCAAAGACAGCATGATCCGCTGCGCCGTGCGGCCCGTGACGAACGTCTCGAAGATCTCGTCGACGAGGTCGGCCAGGGTGACCGCCAGGTAGACGGCGGACGCCCCGAACAGCACGGCCACCGAGCCCTTGGCCACGCCGCTGTCCAGGCCCGTCTTCACCAGCACAGGGCCGGCCAGCGAGGCCAGGGCGTCCAGGACCACCAGGACCAGGCCGCCGAGCAGGGGGCGGCGGAACTCGCCCAGCAGGCGCCTCAGGTTGAACCCCTTGTCCTGTGCGGGCTCGTCCCCGACCTCGATGTTGGGGACGTCACGCACGGGGGGCAGGGCGTCCACCCGGGCCAGGAGCTCAGGGGTGGGCGCTAGGTTGAGCCGCCACCCGCCCCCTCCGCCTCCCAGGCCGGGGCCGATGCTGGGCGGCCCGATGGTGCGGGTATGGCCGGCGGCAGCGCCCCCGTTGTAGCTGCGGACCGCCCACGCCGCCTCGGTGGTACCACCTGGTGTAGCCGGCGGTGCGGCCGATGAAATGGCGGCCAGAGCTTCGATCCGGTCGCCGACCTGAGCGGCCAGGTCGGCTTCGAGCCCGGCCAGAAGGGCGTGGTAGGTGTCGCTGCGGGCCAGCAGCTCGTCGTGGGCGCCCTGGTCCACGACGCGCCCGTCCTCCAGGACGACGATCCGGTCGGCCAGGCGCAGGGTAGAGAGGCGGTGGGCAATGAGCAGGGTCGTCCGGTCGGCCAGGACGATGCGCAGGGCGTCGTGGATGCGTTCTTCGACGCGGGCGTCCACGGCGCTGGTGGCGTCGTCGAGGACGAGGATGCGGGGGTCGTACAAGATGGCCCGGGCCAGGGCCACCCGTTGGCGCTGGCCGCCCGAAAGGGTGAGGCCTCGCTCGCCGACCACCGTGCCGTAGCCCTGGGGAAGGCGTTCGATGAAATCGTGGGCCTGAGCTGCCTGGGCCGCCGCCACCACCTCCTCGTCGGTGGCGTCCGGGCGCCCGTAGGCGATGTTGGCCCGCACGCTGTCGGAGAAAAGGAAGCTCTCCTCGAACACGACCCCGACCTGGCGCCGCAGTGAGCGCAGGGCCACGTCCCGCACATCGTGGCCATCGACCAGGACGGCACCTTGACCGGGGTCGTAAAAGCGGGAGGCCAGCATGGCCACGGTGGACTTCCCGCCGCCGCTGGGGCCCACGATGGCCACCCGTTCGCCGGGGGCGATGCGCAGGTCGAAGCCCTGGAGCACCGGGTGGTCGGGGCTGTAGGCGAAGTGCACGTCGGAGAACACGACTTCGCCCCGCAGCGCCGGGAGCTCGACGGCGCCGGGGGGGTCGGTGATGGCGGGCTGGAGGTCGAGGAGCTGGAAGATGCGTTCCATCCCCGCCCGGGCCTGCTGGCCGATGGTGAGCACCCCGGCGAGCTGGCGGGCCGGCGCCAGCAACTGGCCGATATAGGTCGAAAAAGCCAGGAAGGTCCCCAGGGTGATCTCGTGGTGGAGGGCCAGCCAGCCGCCCAGGGCCAGGATGGTCACCTG
>JBEKNX010000473.1:0-3630 GCA_049522375.1 Acidimicrobiales bacterium
CTCGGGCCTAGCACGGGGTTGCCCGAGTACCTCCGCAGCAGTTCGCGAGGGTCGGCTTTGTCGCTCATCGTTGCCCACCACCTAACTGGTCCAACCGGGCTTTTATCGTCTCGGCCAGCCACGTCGTAGCGCGTGGGACTGCGCCATCGTGGCCGCGAACCGGTGCCATCACGCCGGCCCCCGGAGAGCCGCGGCCCGGGTACCGCGTCTTGAAGACCTCGGCCCTGGCGCCTGCCGTTGGCCGATCGCCAGCCCGCTGTCAGGGTCGAAGAAGTACAAGTTGCGGGTGTCCACCCCGAGCTCGGTCTGGTCGCCGGCCCGGGCCTGGCAGTACGCATCGACCCGTGCCGTCCAGACCGACTTGCCTTGGTAAAGCGGGACGGTGGCCCCGGCTTCCTCCTTCGCCGGGACCAGGTCGGCCACGTCCTTGTGCTCAACGGGCGGCGCGTCGATGATAAAGATCACGTGGATCTCACTGCCGAGCGCCTCGGTCACATGGGTGGTGACCGACATCCTCGCCCACGTTTCGTCCACCAGGCTTGCCTCCTCGAAATCGGACGGCCGGATCCCCAGGATCACGTCGCGGCCGAAGTACGCCCCGATCTCCGGCCTGGTGTGCACCACGTCCTCGGCGATGGCCAGCTTGTACCCGGCGAAGCTGACCGCGGCCCCGCCGTCATCTTTGGTCAGCTTGGCGGCGACGATGTTCATCGAGGGCGAGCCTATGAAGCCGCCGACGAAGAGGTTGACGGGATGATCGAACAGGTTCTGCGGCGTGTCGACCTGCTGCAACACGCCGCCGCGGAGCACACAGACCCTGTCCCCGAGCGTCATTGCTTCGACCTGGTCGTGGGTGACGTACACGGTGGTCACCTTGAGCCGCTCATGCATCTCTGTCAGGGATGTCCGCATGCTCACGCGGAGCTTGGCGTCGAGGTTCGACAGCGGCTCGTCCATGAGGAACACCTCCGGCTCGCGCACGATGGCCCTGCCCATCGCCACGCGTTGGCGTTGGCCGCCGGACAACGCCGCCGGCTTGCGCTCGAGGTACGGCTCCAAGCCAAGGATACTGGCCGCATCGCGGACACGGCGGTTGATATCCGGCTTCGGTGTCTTGCGCATCCGCAGGCCGAACGCCAGGTTCTCTCTCACCGTCATGCTGGGGTAAAGGGCATAGTTCTGGAAGACCATGGCGATGTCGCGGTCCTTGGGCGCCACGTGGTTCATGACCCGGTCGCCGATCCGGACCGTCCCACGCGTGATCGGTTCCAGCCCGGCGATCATGCGCAGGACGGTCGTCTTCCCGCAGCCGGAAGGACCGACTAGGACCACGAACTCGCCGTCCGGGATCTCCATGCTCAGGCCGTCCACCGCTTTCGTGCCGCCGGGGTACGTCTTGTCGACTCTGTCCAACACGATCTGGGCCATTCCGATCATCCTTTCACGGCGGAGCCGATATTGGGCGCTATGAAGTACCGCTGGAATGCGAGGAACAACACGACGGCGGGCACGGCCAACACGAACGCTCCGGCCAGGATCGTGCCGAACGGGTTCGCCACGGTCGACTGCACGGTGTTCATGTAGTTGGCCAAAGCGACCGCGAGTGGCTCCATCCTCTGCTGCTTGGTGATCAGGAACGGCCACAGGTACTCGTTCCACGGCCCGATGAAGGTCAGGAGCATGGCGGTCAACAGCGCGGGGCGTACGAGGGGGAGGGCGATCCGAGTCAGGATGCGAAGCTCGTTCGCACCATCGATCCGGGCCGCGTCGAACAGCTCTTTCGGCAGTTGCAGGAAGTACTGCCGGAAAATGAACACGGCGGTGGAGTTGATAGCGAACGGCGCGATCATCCCGAGGTAGGAGTTGCCGAGCCCGTAGTTGCGCACTATCAGCACGTACAACGGGATGATCAGCAGCTGGAACGGGACCATCAGCAGCAACAGCATCATGACGAACAACAGGCTGCGCCCGCGAAAGTGCAGTTGGGCCAGCGCGTAACCGGCCAGCACGCCAAATACGACGGTAGCCAACAGGACGCCGCCGGTGAAGATGCCGGAGTTGATGAGAGCCCGGCCCAGGTCCAGTGCGGCGTTGACCTCGCTGTAGTTGTGCAGTGTGAGGTTGCCCGGTTGCGGCAGTGCACCGCTGAGCGACTGGTTCTGCGTCTTCTGCAACGAGCCGACGATCATGTAGTAGAAGGGGAAGACGAACACCAGCGCCCCGACCAGCAGCAGGGCCAGGCGCCACCATCCGCGCGGGGTACGCGGTTCGTCCTCGGCGACGTCGTCTGGTGCGACGGTGATCTCGTCCTCGGTGGGCGTCGCCAGGGTCATGCCTGGTGCCTTTGCAGCAACCGTTGGACGGCGACGACCACCAGCACCCCGAGGACCAGGAGGACCCCGAGGGCCGAGGCGAAGTCAGGGTGGTTCTGCTCGATGCCGGTCTGGTACATCAACAGCACCGGCGAGGCGGACTTGCCGCTCGGGCCTCCGCCGGCTGTCAGCAGGTAGGGCTCGGTGAACAGGTTGGCGCCGACAATGATCGCCAGCAGGGTGATCAGCGTGGTAACCGTCCGGACGCCGGGGACCGTCACGGCCCAGAACCTGTGCCGCCACGACGCCCCGTCCATGGACGCGGCCTCGTACAGCTCCTTCGGGACGTTCTGCAGCGCGGCCAGGTAGAGCAGGATGAAAAAACCGAGCTGTTTCCACGTGACGTACACGGCGACCGACGGCATCGCCCAGTTCTGGTTGACCAGCCAGGACGGGACCGGCGCCAGGGGCCCGAGCACGGCGTTGACCAGGCCAGTGCTGTTGAACATGAACAGCCACACCGCCACCATGGCCACGCTGGCGGTCACGTACGGCACGTAAAAGCAGGCCCGGAAAAAGGCGCGGAACGGGATGAGCGAGTTGAGCGCGGTGGCCAGCAGAAGTGACAGCATGACCGTGAGCGGCACGTTGATGACCAGGAAGATCAAGATGTTGAGGAGCGACTGGCCCACGGCCGTGTCGCTGAGCACGGCTCGGTAGTTGGCGAGCCCGACGAACGGCCGAGCCACGCTCACCCCCGGGGCGGTGAAGAAATAACTGTGGAACGATATCCACACGGCCAGGCCCAGGGGGTAGGCGAACAGTACGGCAATGAACAGCGCGTACGGGGCGCCGAAGGCCAGCCCGATCGGTTGGCTCCCGAGTACGACGCGCGTGAGCCGCTTCACTACCGGCTCGCGCTCGTCGGGCTGGGCCGGCTCCGCCACCGCCGGGGGCCTGGGCGCGCTAAGCGGTAGTTCCGCCTCCAGTTTCATGGCGGACCTGCGCTTGCTGGCCCGGAGCCCCGCCTCCAGTGCGGGAGCTCCGGGCTTGGGGATGTGGTGCCAGACATGGCTCTGAGCTCAGGGCGACGACTTGCTGGCGACGAGTTTGTCGATCGCCGACGAGGCGCTGGCCAGGGCGGCGTCGGGGCTCCCTGTGCCGAAGATGACCGCCTTCGACCAGTCATTGCGGAAGACCTGCCAGACCTCGATCGAGTTCGAGACGTACGGGCAGTCGATTATGTGGGCTGCCTCCACCGCGAAATCCTTGTAGTCGGGGTTCGCGGCGAAATAGGACGCGTACAGCTTCTCTAACC
>JBEKNX010000474.1:0-3628 GCA_049522375.1 Acidimicrobiales bacterium
CGCCCGCTCAGAACAACTGAAAGACGGGTAACGGTCACCGCCAGGGCCCATACTCGTGATGGCGCCTCGTGGCACCGCCGTTTTGTCGCTGTGAGCGGGTTAGTTATGTCGCTAACCCCTGGTGCCCCCGGCAGGATTCGAACCTGCGCCACCGGCTCCGGAGGCCGGTGCTCTATCCCCTGAGCTACGAGGGCCGAAGGTCCAGCATAGTGGCGCGCCGCGCCCGCAGCTCCAAGCCTGCCACCATGGTACCGGTGATCCCTGACCCCCTCTCCGCTGGCTCCGCTGCCCGGCCCTCTCCGGCCGGTCCCGTCACCGCCGGCCGTCACGGCCCTTTGCCGTGGCACCTCCTGCCGGAGACGGCTGAGGTGGACAGCCGCGGGCGGCTGCGGATCGGCGGCGTGGACGTCTTGGACCTGGTCGAAGAGGTGGGCACGCCGGCGTTCGTCTACGACGAGGAGCACCTCCGCCGGCGCTGCCGCGAGGCAAGGGACGTTTTCGGTCCCCGGGTCGCCTACGCCTCCAAGGCCTTCTTGTGCAAGGCGATGGCCGCTCTGGCCCACGAGGAAGGCTGCTGCGTCGACGTCTCGACGGGCGGGGAGCTCGCTGTTGCCCTAGCTGCCGGTGTACCCGGGGAGCGCTTGGTGCTGCACGGGAACAACAAGTCGGTGGCCGAGCTGGAAGCGGCGCTGGAGGCTGGCGTGGGCCGGGTGGTCGTGGACTCCTTCGACGAGATCGACCGTCTGAAGCTGCTCAGCGGGCGGAGGAACGGTGCCGGGCCGCTCCCGCGCGCGCTCGTACGCGTCACCCCCGGCGTTGAAGCTCACACCCACCAGTACGTCATGACGGGCCAGGACGACTCCAAGTTCGGTTTCGGGCTGGCGTCGGGAGACGCGGCCAGGGCGGTGGAGCGGCTACGGCACCCGAGCTCAGGCGTGCGCCTGGTGGGCGTGCATGCCCACATCGGCTCCCAGATTTTCGCCCTGGAGGCCTTCGAACGCGCCCTGGCGGTGCTGGGGCCCTTTTTCAACCAGCTGGAACTGGAGGAACTGTGCATCGGCGGCGGCCTGGGCATCGCTTACGTGACGGGCGAGACGGCGCCGTCCATCACCGAATGGGCGCAGGTCCTGCGTCAAGCCGCTGCTGCCGCCGGCATCGCCGACCCGGTGGTGCTCAGCGCCGAACCGGGCCGGTCCATCGTGGCGACCGCCGCGGTGACCTGCTACACCGCCGGCACCATCAAGCAGCTGCCCGGTCTGCGGACCTACGTCAGCGTCGACGGGGGCATGAGCGACAACCCGCGACCGGTGCTGTACGGCTCGGGGTACGAGGCCTTCCTGCCCCGGGAGGTCACCGCCCCTCGGCCCCGGGTGGTGACCGTGGTGGGAAAGCATTGCGAGTCGGGAGACGTCGTCGTCCGCGACGCCTGCGTGCCCGATGACCTGAGGGTGGCCGACGTCCTCGCCACTGCGGTAACCGGCGCTTACGGGCATTCGATGGCATCCAACTACAACAAGGTGCCCCGCCCGCCCGTCGTCTTCGCCAAAGACGGCCGCCACCGGGTGGTGGTCCGGCGAGAGACGTACGAGGACCTGTTGGCGCTGGACGTGTAACCGGGCTTCCGCCCGACCTTCCTGGCCAAGGGCCCGCCCCCGTGGCTAGCCTGCCCATTCATAGAAGCGAACGGCATAGAAGCTACGGGCACGCCCCTGCTCCCCCAAGGCCCCGACGATGTCGCCGCCGGCACCCTGGGCCGGCCCACCGTACGGGTCGGCCTGCTCGGCTGTGGCAATGTGGGCAGCGCCCTGGCTCGTCTCCTGCTCACCGATGCCAGACGGATCGCCGAGCGGACGGGGGTGGCGCTCGAGCTCGTCAAGGTCGCCGTGCGTTCGGCTACCAAGGAACGCGATGTGCCGGGCGTGGAGCGCCTCATCACCACGGATGCCTTCGGGGTCGTCCGCGACCCGGCCATTGACGTTGTGGTCGAGGTGATGGGGGGCATATCCCCCGCTCGTGACCTGGTGCTCGAGGCCCTGCGCAGCGGCAAGCCCGTCGTCAGCGCCAACAAGGAACTGCTGGCCAACCACGGGGGCGAGCTGTGGGACGCCGCCAGCGCGGCGGGCGTCGACCTGCTGTTCGAGGCGTCTGTCGCCGGCGGCGTACCGCTCATCCGGGCGCTGCGAGAGTCGCTGGCAGGCGAACGCATCCACCGGGTGATGGGCATCGTGAACGGGACCACCAACTACATCCTCACCCGCATGGCCGCTTCGGGTGCCACCTACCAGGAGGCCTTGGCCGAGGCCCAGGGCCTTGGCTTCGCCGAGCGTGACCCGACGGCCGACGTCGAGGGTTACGACGCCGCGGCCAAGGCGACGATCCTGGCCAACGTGGCCTTCGGGGCCAAGGTGGTGGCGGGCGACGTCTACAGGGAGGGTATTTCGCACGTCAGCGGTCAGGACATCGAAGCGGCGCGGCGGCTCGGCTTTGTCATCAAGCTGCTCGCCGTCGTGGAGGCCGGTGCAGACGGGGCCCTCGGCGTGCGGGTCCATCCGGCCATGGTCCCCCAGGCTCACCCGTTAGCCGCGGTGAGCGACTCTTTCAATGCTGTTTTCATCGAGGGCGATGCCGTCGGCCAGCTCATGTTGCTGGGCAGAGGCGCGGGAGGGCCGCCGACGGCCAGTGCCGTGCTCGGTGACCTGGTCGACGCAGCTCACAACCTGACGGTGAAGGGGGTGGCCCGAAAGCTGGAGCTGCGCGACGTGCCCATCCGGCCGATCGATGACCTGCGTTGCGCGTACTACCTGAGCCTGTTCGTCGCCGACCGGCCGGGGGTCTTGGCTGCCATTGCCGGGGCGCTAGGCCGCCACCGCGTGTCGGTGCGCTCGATGGAACAGGACGCCCCTGAGCCCGAAGGCGGCGTGCCCGGGCTCGCCGGCCGCGACCCGGCCCAAGAGGCCGAGGCTCACCTGGTCTTCGTCACGCACCCCGCCTTCGAGCGGGACATGCAAGCGTGCCTGCACGAACTGCGCCGGCTCGACACCGTCCACCGCATCGGCAGCCTGGTCCGGGTCGTCGGGCCTTGAACCCGCTGGCGACGTGGCGCGGCGTCATCGAGGAGTACCGCGACCACCTCCCGGTCGGTGCGAAGACGCCGGTCGTCAGCCTGCTGGAAGGCGGCACGCCGTTGCTGAGCGCTCCCCGGCTGTCCGAACGCGTCGGGGCCCGGGTGTGGCTCAAGGTGGAAGGGGCCAACCCGACCGGGTCTTTCAAGGACCGCGGCATGACGGTGGCTATTTCCAAAGCCGTCGAGGAGGGGGCCAAGGCCGTGGTCTGCGGGTCGACCGGCAACACCTCGGCGTCGGCGGCCGCCTACGCCGCCCGGGCCGGGCTGACCTGTGCGGTGCTGATCCCCGACGGCTACATCGCGCTGGGAAAGCTCGCTCAGGCCCTCGTCCACGGCGCCCGGGTGGTCCAGGTAAGGGGAAATTTCGACCGCGCTCTGGCGCTCGTGCGTGAGCTGGCGGAAAAAGAGCCCGTGACGGTGGTGAACTCCATAAACCCCTACCGGATCGAAGGTCAGAAGACGGGCGCCTTCGAGGTGGTCGACGTGCTCGGTGATGGCCCCGAC
>JBEKNX010000475.1:0-3623 GCA_049522375.1 Acidimicrobiales bacterium
TGACAACCTCCAGGCGTGAGATACCAGGAGGATACGGCTGCTGCAACGGGGGCGCCCAACGGGCGCCCCCAGCGCGAAGCGCTGAGATCAACCAGCTTGGCGGTATGAGGCTCGCTCGCTACTTATAGCTAGCCGTAGTTGAGAAGGGACCAGGAGCTGAACACCTGTAACCCCAGATTGTGCGGTCCCGCCCAGAACTGGGAGCTCACCGGTCCGTACACGATGGTGACGACCACGGCATAGTCGCCGGTCACGTCCGCCGCTATCGAGTTGTCCTGCGCGGCGACGCCGGCCCGGGCGCCGAAGGGAGCGATGACGGCCGCGCCGACGAAAGCTTCGGTGCCGGTGCTGGGGCTGGCGTACCCGGTCGTGATCATGTCCGACACGGCCAGGCCCCACACACCGTCGGAGCGCGACGGTCCCAGCGGAGCAATGTCGGCCGGAAGACCCCGGCCCTTCAAGACGTAAATGGCGTAATTCTCGCCCGTTTCGACCACGTTCTGGATGTTCAACGGGGCCCCGGTGGAAGAAATGCGAGACGGGTAAAGCCGGAACAGGTACACGCCTTCCTTATGGTCGGCCGATGCGTAGGACAGCTCGGAGGTGGACAGCGTCCCGCTGACTGTGGCCGGACTGCCGTGGACTCGGAAGGTGAGCCGTGGCAACGCCTGCATGTGCCAACTCGAAGGGGCACAGATGCCGACGTTCATGGCCTTGGAGAGCGCCGGCGCCAGGTTGGTGCCGATGTAGTCGTCTGCCGGGCCCAGGGTGAGAGAGCCGGCCAGGTTGCCCTCGACGTAGAGCTCGGCACGGTACTCGACGTCAGTGAAGCACTGGTCGTCTGCGGCCAGGAAGCGGGTAACGAACTGAAAAATGTTGTACTGCCTGTCGTAATGGCCGCAGACCTGCTGGCCGTGGCCCCAGCAAGCAGTCTCGGAGATGGCGCTCCACCTGGTCCCCCCCGCCGGCCGTTCGTACCACAGCACCGTTATGGGCATTCCTGCCATGCGGTAGGCCGTCGTCGCTTTGGGCACGGGTACGTCGAGCTCGAGGTAATTGGGGTCGAGAAAGGCACCCAGGCCCGGTACCGCCAACGCCTTCCCGTACGGCCCGGTCACGACCTTGCCACTGGCCATCGAGACGGCCAACAGGTCCTTGGCGTTGGTGATGGCCGCCCTTAGGGCGACCGAGCCCATTGCCTCCTTTGACTGGGCCAGGGCCTCCAGGGTCTCCATACCGCCGGCGAACCAGGCCTGCCGCAGGTCATAACTGGTGGGCGGTTGAGGTGTGGTGCAGCTGGCCAGTTGACGCCCGGCCGGGCAGTTGTAGAGCATGTGGGCCACGCCCGCCAAAAAGGACTGCGCAGCCGCCTCGTAGCGGCCCATCGCGAGGTTGGCGATGCCCAGGTCCAGCAAGTCCACCGGGTTCGTCGGGTCGAGCTGCGCGGCTTGGCGGAAAAAATCGAGGGCCAAGCCCGGGGGTCGGCCCGCACCTCCGGCGACGATCCAGAGTGTGTAGTAACCCCAGCCCACGTTGAGCACCTGGCTGGCGTCGTGGTCTCCCAGGTTGTAGGCCTCGAGTTCGTCCCCCGCCGACAGGCGTGCCCAGTGCGGCGAGACGTTGGAGACAAAGCCGGCACCGATCGCCTCGGACCCGCGGAACGCTTCCGCCGCGGCGCGCTCGGAATAGGCCAGGGCATAGTCAGGGCGGAGCTTTATAGCGTCGGTGAAGTCGTCGATTGCCGCCCGGTAGCCGGTCGGCGCCGATGCCTCGTTCATGGCGGTCACCCCGTTGGCGTAGTCGGCTGCGGCGGCGTCCGAGGGGGTGCCCGGCTGCCTGGTGATAACCAGTGCGCCTCCCCAGACCAGGCCTGTGGCGACGAGGAGCCCTCCCAGGACCGTGAAAATGACACGGTTCCGTCCGTAGAGCACGTAGGCCGAGCCGAAAAGGAACAACGCCACCGCGATCATCGTCAATATGGCCGTGTACGAATTGACCAGCCTGGACCACTTGTCTGAGACATCGTTATAGGCGTTCGACTCCGCCTCCAATTGCGTGGCCGGGGAAGCCCTTTTGGCGAAGAAGTCATAAGGGAAGTCGGGGTCGGGGTCGCCGTTGGCGAGGTACGGGTGCAGATCGGACGGCACCGCCGCCGAAGTCTGAACGGCCTGTGCGCTGGCGACTTTGTAGAGGGCGGCCCACGTCGGGGCGTCTGGCTGGTCATAGGTGGCCTCGAGCATCTCCTGGGCCGCCTGTGCTCTTAGGGACTGGAGCGACAAGTACTGCGAGTAGTTCGATTCGGCTTGCTGGTAGGCGCTGGTTTCCGCCGCGCTGCCCTGAAGGCTTAACTCTTGGGCCATATCCCCGGTGTTGGCGGCGTCGGCCGACGCCCGGTTGAGCAGGAACCCGCCCAGGGCGGCTATGAACGTCGCCAGCACGATCGTTATGGTGAGGAAACGGGCCGTCGGTTTGGCCGGTGGCTTGGTCTCTGATCTTTCCGGCGCTTCGCCCGTCCCGGAGTGGGCGATCTCTAAGGAGTCGCCCGCCTCCGTCAGGGCTTCGAAGGCCGCTTCGCCCAGCGGCTCCTCCATCACGACAATCCCGCCACTACGGTCACGCCCAGCGCCACCGCCATCGCCACCACGCCGATCGCCAGCGAACGTGCCCGCCGGTGGCGCCAGCCCAGGTAGGAGAGCGTGAGGAAGAACACCGCCACGATTACGAAGGCACCGGCCAGGACTATTTCCTGCGCTTTGGAGCGGTCGTTGGCGCCGTCGACCTCCAGAGCGCTGGTATGGGCGTTGTCCAGGGTCCGTAAAGCCGAAGGGTCTTGCCCGGGCTGCACGCACGGCGACTCCACCTCGCTGGCGCGCAAGCCGGCCTGGTCGTACAGGACCGATCCGCCGCTTCCCCGGCTGGAGGGCCAGTAGCACACGAACCCAGGGATAAGGGCCCGCTCCTGGGCACCTTCTACGCGCGCCGTCGCCTCTAGGTTAGGGGCCAGGGCCGGCTCGCCGCTGGCCCAGGCCGTGGCCGCCTCGGAATAGAGGGTGCTCTCGGCCACGGTGTGCTCCTGGTAAAGCTCATTGAGGCGGGCGCCGAAGTCGACGTATCCGTCCTGCTCGGCCTTGACCGTCTGGTACTGGGTGACCTCCTGCACGGCCTGCTGGCTCAGCCCTGAAGCTGCCGAGAACTGGCTGGAGGCCCAATAAGCCAGGACCGCGCCCACCACGGAAAGACCGGCGACCAGCATGACCACGCCGGCGTTCCATCTGTCCAGGGCCGCTTCTTCGGGACTAGGTGGGGGCGCCGGGGCCCTGTCGGCCCGGTAGCGGCGCCACTCCAGGCGCAGCAGGAACAGGCCACCCAGGAACAGGATGGCCAGGGCGCAGCTGGCTAGGACAGTCATGCGCCTGCCATGAGGTTTCGAGGGCCGGGGCCGCTGGCCATCAGGCGCATGTTAATCCAGGGCTGCCCGGCAACCCGGCCACCGGGCCAACCAGACCACCGGGCCATCGGGCAACCCAGGCCACGGGGCCAACCAGGCCAACCGGGCCACGGGGCCACCGGGCCAGAGCGCCAGCGGAGCCAACCGGGCCACTAGGTCCTTCGTCGTGCCGGCG
>JBEKNX010000476.1:0-3615 GCA_049522375.1 Acidimicrobiales bacterium
GTGAGGGCCGCGAACTCTCCTGTACTCCCACAGGGCATGAGACCGCCGACTTTCGCAGCGATCAGTCGGCGCACAAGGGAAGTGAGCGCTTCCTCGTCTATTTCTGAACTGTCTGAGGAAAACGGAGTGACCAACGCGGCCAAAATACCTTCAAGGCGGGGGGAACCGCTCATATAGCTGCACTTCCTCTTTCTGGATGCGAGTCCTGTTCGTCCTCGCATAATGGTTCTGTACTCTTGTGCCCGCGGTCATACCTTACGCGGAATCTAAAGCTCCTCCTTGGCTCTCCTAGGGCAAATGGTTAACGCTGAAGCGGCCTCCCTGGAGCACAAGAGAGACATGCTCAGGGTCGCCGACCAAGCTCGGGTCATCCAGGACGTCGCCATTGACGACGAGCAAATCGGCTCGCTTGCCTGGTTCGATCGTCCCAATCTCATTCTCGAGGCCCAACAGCTCTGCATTTGTCCGGGTTGTGGCAGTAATCGCCGCAAGAGGCCCGAGGACTCGGGACTTTATCTCGATCTCCTCACCTTGGAAGCGCCGCAGGGGGCCCAGTAGGTCTGAACCTGAGGCGATTCTTACGCCGGCGTCCAAGGCGATGCGAAGGCTCTGCAGGCCTGCGTCTAGAACGTCTCCGAGCTTGTTCAGGTTCTCGCGAGCTAGGTCGTGAGCAGGACCCTCGTCGCGAAGCTTTTCGTACGCGACAAGTGTCGGAACCAAGAACACGTTGCGATCGGCCATCAGTTTCGCCGTTGCCTCATCGAGGAGGTTGCCATGCTCGATCGAGTGGACGCCAGCAACCACACAGCGAGAAATAGACTCTGGCGTATACGCGTGCGCCATGACATAAGTGCCGACTGACTCGGCGGCTTGCACCGCGGCCCGAAGTTCCTCCACGGTGTACTGCACTGAGGCAAGACGATCTGTCGGCGACATCACTCCTCCACTCGCCATTACCTTTATCTGGTTAGCCCCCCGTCGCAGTTCTTCGCGCGCGGCGCGTCGTACTTCGTCGGGCCCGTCCGCAATCGCGTGAATGAGCCCGACATGCGGGACGTGATTCTGGGCATCGCTGTACTCGCTTGCGAGGCGCTGATCACCGTGACCTCCCGTTTGACTCAACGGCCTACCTGAGACAAGGAGCCGAGGTCCAGCAAGCTGGCCATGTTCAAGCGCCCTACGGAATCCGGCGTCAGCTCCTCCAGCATCACGTACGGTCGTGAAACCGCGCTCGAGCATCTCGGTGAGTGACCGAGCACCAAGAACCGCGATTTCGCTCTCGAAGCGGTGCCGGTGTTGGTTCGTGATGTCAACATCGACCGCCGTGATGTGCACGTGGGCGTCGATGAGACCGGGGAGCAGAGACTGGCCTGCCAAGTCAACGAGCTGTGATCTACCGGTCCGGCGAGGCACGCCGTCGATAACGTCGGCTATTAGTTCGTTCTCGACGACCACGGCACCAACAAGAGGTGGCGCGTCTGTAGCTGTAATGATCATGGCGTTGGTGAACACGACACTGCTGGGCATAAAAGACCACTTTCTCGATCAGGCCTCGACGACGGCCAGCGAGTGATCCGCTTGGTTGCAGGCAATTGGACCATCATCCGTGGCGACCACTACGTCCTCAATGCGGGCACCAAACCTGCCAGGTACGTAGATGCCCGGCTCGACCGAGAAGGCGTGTCCTGCGACGAGCGGCGTCTGGTTCCCTGCGACCAGGTATGGCTCCTCGTGTTCCTCGATGCCGATCCCATGCCCGATACGGTGGATGAAACCTCGGCCGTACCCAGCGGCGGTGATCGGATCACGCCCGGCGCGGTCCACCTGCTCGCACGGCGCCCCGACTGAAGCGGCGGCGGCGGCAGCAGCCTGCGCCATCCGCAAGACCTCGTAAAGCTCGGCAAATTCCGCCTCAGGCTCCCCCGTGACGATTGTGCGGGTTATGTCCGAGCAGTACCCTACGCTTCCGCCGAGACGCAGAGCCCCTCCGAAGTCGCACACGACGACTTCACCTTTTTCGATTCGACGCGTCCCCGGCACATGGTGCGGGCTGGCCGAGTTCGGCCCGCTTCCCACGATGGCGAAGTTCACACGGTCATGCCCGGCGTCGCGGAGTCGTCCCGAGAGCTCGTAAGAAACCTCGGCTTCGGTCCGGCCAAGGAGGGGGATCTCCCCGGCCAGCAACGCTGCCGCCACTCGATCCGCGGCCGCACCCGCAGCAAGGAGCGCTACCACTTCGTGGGCGTCCTTTACAGCTCGCAGCGGACCGACAACCTCGCCCGCCGGGCGCCAGTGGGCGCGCGGGATCGAATGCTCGAGCGCAAACAGGTGGCGGGCCCAGCATCTATCAGAGACTGCAAGCCGTGTCCTTCCACCTACTAATCCCGCCACAATCTCGGCCGGCTGTTCGTATTCCGTCCAGGGCCGCATGTCGAAAAGCTGTGGGTCCTGGTCAACTCGGGGTGCCTCGAGCTCGGGAACGACCAAGGTCGCCTCCGCGTCGAGCGGCAGCACCAACATTGTCAGGCGCTCAAGCGGCATCGCCTCGTATCCGGTCAGCCACGAAAGGTCGGCCCCGAACGAGAGTAAAAGAGCGTCGACTTCCATCTCTCGCATCCGGTCGCGAACCCGTGAGAACCTCGCTGCTCTCGCAAGTGCAGCGCCCACAAGCGAATCAGCAAGCGCGGGAGAGGAACTCAAGAGCGGCTCGCCTCCATCTCACGGGCGACTTCGGCACGCCGGGCCAACGTCGCCTCCTCGTCAACCTCGAGAGTGCCGAAATCGACGACCACGCCGTACAAGTCCCTTGCTGCTTCAGGGCTCACATAACGCTCTCGGACGTCGCGGGCCACCTCCTCCGGAGGGCGCGTGAAAGCAGGTCCATAGCTTCCCCCGCCGCCCGTCTCTATTGTGACGAGCGTTCCCGCCGGGAAAGCGATGCGGTTGGCCTTCAGGCCTGACCAAGATCCTGCGGGGCCCTCAGCAACTACGACAGGTGGCATCGCCGGACCGCCACCAGCAAGTCCCCAGGCGGGCGTAACCGACCGTTCGAACCACACAGATACGTTCGCGGAAGAGAGCAGCCTGTAGTCCCGCACCACCCCGCAACCGCCTCGATATCTGCCCGCCCCGCCGCTGTCTTTACGGATGGCGAAGCGCTCTATCCTGACCGGGAACTTGGACTCGTACACTTCCACGGGAATGTTCTTGAACGAGCCGTTCGTGAGGTTAATGAGAGCGCTCTCGCCATCGCCGCCGGGGTATGCCCCCCAACCTCCCGCGGTCGGCTCAATCACGACCCAGAGCGGCCTTCGCCGTGCAGGATCCACGCCGTTCACATTTATAACCATTGAGTCCCCGTAATGAGGCCCAACCACCCGGTCGCCGATCGCGGGGCCGAGCGCAGTGACGATCAGATCACAGAGCAGCCCGAGTCCGGTGAAGTACCACTCACAGGCAGCCGGCTCTTTCGCGTTAAAAATACAGTCGTCCGGCACCCGAACCTCAAGTGTGGCAAACGTACCACCTGTTACCGGAAGGTCCGTGTTTATGAGGGCCTTGTACGAGAGTCGCACGGCCGAGACTGTTTGCGAATAGCCGCAGTTGATCGCTCCG
>JBEKNX010000477.1:0-3608 GCA_049522375.1 Acidimicrobiales bacterium
TCGCCGGCGTGACCGAGCGACGGGTGGCCCGCTTTGGTTACAACGGCCTGGAGCGGCGCGTGGACCCGTACGGGCTGTCGTACCGGGAAGGCCGGTGGTACCTGGCCGGGTTCGACCACGCCCGGGAGGGCGAGAGGCTGTTCCGTACGGACCGCATAAGCGGTGCCGTCGAGCTCGAGGGCACGACCGGCGCCTTCCGCCGCCCGGAGACGGCCGCGTCCGGCCCCGTCCCGCCGTGGCGCCTGGGCGACGACGAAGAGATCGTCGTGGACCTCAAGGTGGACGCCAGCCAGGCGCAGTGGGCGCGCGCCCTGGCCGGCGAGAGCTCGGTCTGCGGCACCGGCTCGGACGGCACCACCTACCTGAAGTTGAGAGTTACCAACCGCGCCGCGCTGCGCAGCTTCGTGCTCGGGTTCCTCGACCACGCCGAGGTCCTGGGGCCACCCGAAGTGCGCGACGAGCTCGTCGAATGGCTGCGCGCCCTTGAAGCCCGGGACGAGCCCGAGGTGCGGCGGCTGTGACCCGTCCCAGCTCGGCCCAACGCCTGGCCCGGCTGCTGGCCGTCGTCCCCTGGGTGGTGGCCCACGACGGGCCCACGGTCAGCGAGGTGTGCCAGAGGTTCAGGATCTCCGAACGCGAGCTCATCGCCGACCTCAACCTGCTGTTCATGTGCGGCGTGTACCCGTACACGCCAGACGCCCTGATCGAGGTGGACCTCGACGGCGGCCGGGTCTGGGTGCGCTTCGCCGAATGGTTCCGCCGGCCGTTGCGGCTGAGCGCGCCCGAGGGACTGGCCCTGGTGGCGGCGGCCCGCGCCATCCTGGGGATGCCGGTGACGGGCGACGAGAAGCCGCACGCTCTGGCCAGCGCGGTGGCCAAGTTGGAGACGGTCCTGGGCGCGGGCGGGGACGACCAGCTCGAGATCGAGCTCGGGGCGGCGGCGCCCGACATCTTGGGGGCACTGCAAACGGCGGTCGCCGAGAGCCGCAAGGTGTTGCTCGACTACTACTCCTTCGGCCGGGACGAGACCGGGGCCCGGGTGGTGCGGCCGTGGCGCGTGTTCTCCTCGCAGGGCCATTGGTACCTGCTGGCGTGGTGCGACAAGGTGGACGCCAAGCGGCTCTTCCGTGTCGACCGGGCTCGTTCGGCCACCCTCCTCGCCGAAGGCTTCGACCCTCCCGAGGACCTCGGGCCGGTCGCCGTCTACGAGAGCCGGGCCGACGACCCCGTCGTGACCCTTGACTTGGCCCCCGGCGCCCACTGGGTAGTAGAACGCTACCCCCATGAGGGCACCGTCGACATGGGCGACGGGGTGCGCCGGGCCCGCCTGCGGGTGAGCTCCAGGGCATGGCTGGAGAGGCTGTTGTTACGAGCCGGACCGGACGCCACCGTGGTCTCGGGCGCCGACGGGGTGGCCCCAGCCGCAGCAAGGCGCATCCTGGCCACCTACGGACATGTAACCTCTAGGGAGTGACCCTGACCGACCAGGAGCAAGCGCGTGCCTCAGACGAGGACAAACCCCAGAGGCACGACCAACACCGGCGCGCCCTGGTCGAATGGGTCGTGGTCGTCGTCGTGGCCCTGGTGGCGGCGCTGCTGATCAAGACGTTCGCCATCCAGGCGTTCTACATCCCGTCGCCCTCGATGGTCCCGACCTTGGAGCCAGGCGACAGGGTCCTGGTCAACAAGTTGTCCTACGATTTCCACTCCGTCCACATCGGGGACATAGTGGTGTTCCGCCGCCCGCCCGCCGACACCACGCTCGGCATAGACGACCTGATCAAGCGGGTCGTGGCGCTTCCCGGCGACACGATCTACGTGAACAATTGCCGGGTTTACGTGAACGGCAAGGCGGAGAACCAGTCCTACCTGCCCAAAGGCTGGCAGAACCCCGGCTCGGAGTACTGCACGGTCTGGACCACCAACCTGCCCAACCCTTATAAGGTCCCCGCCGGCGACTACTTCGTGATGGGGGACAACCGCAAGGACTCCTACGACTCGCGCTATTGGGGCCCGCTGCCTGCCAGCTACATAGTCGGGCGCGCTTTTGTGCGAATGTGGCCGCCGAGCCGGGCGGGCTTCTTGTAGGCAGCGCACGGGGCCGGGTAAAAGTTGGTCCTGGCGTGGACGCCGTGCTTGCGTCTAGGCTGGTGCGCATACCCCGATGGTGCCCGAAACTTGGGCTGAGCCGTGCCGGGGGTATGGGGGGGGAAAGACAGTTGCCCCATAGTCGCGAAATGACATGTCCGTTGACAGGGGAGTGAGGCCGGTCTACTGGGGGGCACATAGTGGGGAAAGGGCCCAATGGCCCGGTCCAAGGGGCAAAGGGACCGGGATCCCCCACTTCAAAGTTCTGGTGCGCTAAGAAGATCGGAATTGGACGTTCTCCGTGGCATTACCCGCACTGAGGCTCAAGGGGCCCGATTCGACGCCGATATCACTTGAGTACTTCAGCAACCCGAGCCTGGGCCCGGGGGTGACAGAGAAGGAGTGGCCAAGGTGGCGACAGTTAGGGCGAGCTGCCCGAGTTGTGGAGACGTCGAACTGACGACTCGGGAGGTACAAGTTCAGGTGTGCTCCGCCACTGACGAGGGCACCTATTCCTTTCTTTGCCCAGGTTGCCGGCTGATCGTCAACAAGGGCGCCGAGCAGCGAGTGGTCGAACTGCTCGTCTCGGCCGGCGTCAGGGTGGTGAGCTGGGACCTTCCGGCGGAGTTGTCAGAGCCCAAGTGCGGTCCTCCGATCACTTATGACGACCTCCTGGCATTTCATTTCGAGCTTGACTCCGAGGGTTGGCTCGAGCACGTGATAGCCGGCGGCGGCCCGTTGGGCTCCCGCTGAGGCGGGGCTGGTGAACTGGGCCTGGCTTGGGCCCCTGGTGGTAGCGGGGCTGGGTGCGGGCGGTTGCCAGGCCTTGAGCAGGAAAGTGCGCCGGGAGACGGCTCGGCTGCGCCTGGCCCGGGTCGAACTACGTCGGGTGCAATCCCGGGTCAGCGGCGGGCGCCCCGGTGCCGGCGCTCGGACAGAGCCAGCAGAGTAACCACCCTCAGGGACTCGACGGCGATCTTCGGCGACATCTTCGACCGCCCTTGGGCCCGGTTGATGAACTGGACGGGGACTTCGGCGAACTTCGCCCCCGAACGCTCCAGCTGGTAAGCCAGCTCGATGAGCCACCCATAGCCCTCCGCTTTCAGGGCGCCGAAGTCCACCGTGCGCAGGGTCGTCGCCCGATAGGCCCGAAAGGCCGACGTCAGGTCCGCCACACCGCTGCCCAGGGCATGAGCACCGTACCAGTTGCCCGCACGGGACAGCGCCCGCCGCCCGAGAGGCCAGTTGACCGTGGACCCGCCGGGGACGTAACGGGAACCGACGACGACGTCGGCGCCCTCCGACACGGCGGCCAGAAGGCGGGGCAGGGCGGTGGCGTCGTGTGACAGATCGGCGTCCATGCCCACCAGCACCTCATAACCCCGCTCCAGCCCCCACGAAAAGCCGGCCCGGTAAGCGCGGGCGAGGCCAGCCTTGCCTGGCCGGCGCACGACCTCTACCCGGCCCAGTTCGCGGCCCACCTGTTCGGCCAGGTCAGCCGTGCCGTCACCACCGTCGTC
>JBEKNX010000478.1:0-3963 GCA_049522375.1 Acidimicrobiales bacterium
GTCTGTCAATGGCCATCGAGATTTCCCCACTGGCGGCCACGGGGAATCCCCGCGTACGGCCACGAGACCTCCCCGCGGGCGGCCACTAATTGCCTCGCCCGCGGGGGCTCTCGGTCCGCTTACTTCGTTGGCAGTGGCTTCACCCCTTTCCCTGAGGTGGCGTCGAGCAGCCGTAGCGACTCGCCCGAAGTGACGACCACGTGAGCATGGTGCAACAAGCGGTCCACCAGAGCCGTAGCCAGGCCTCTGGGCATCAGCTGGTCGAAGCCGGAGGGGTGGGTATTTGAGCTGACGGCGATGGAGCGGCGCTCGTAGGCGATGTCGACCAGGCGGTAAAGCCCTTCGGCGGCGTCGGGGGAAATGGGCAACGCGCCTATGTCGTCGACCACCACCAATTCGGACCGCAGCACCGGCCCGAGGGCTTTGGCGATGGTGTCGTCGACCCGGTGGCGGCGCACCAAGACGCCGAGGTCCTCGATGGAGAACCAGGCCACGGTCATGCCCGCCTCCACGGCGGCATGGCCCAGGGCCTCGCAGAAGTGGCTTTTCCCCGTGCCGCTCGGCCCGCACACGACCAGGCATTCGCGACGTGTCACCCATTCCAGGCTGCGCAGTGCTTCCTGGGTGGGGAGAGGGACTGAGCTGCGGGCCGGGTCCCAGGCGGCAAAGGTCTTGCCTGAGGGGAAATGGGCCCGGCGCCGGCGGTTCTCCTTGGTGGCTCGTTCCCGGCCCGCCTCTTCCTCAGCGAGCAGTGCCCTCACCACCTCGGCCGGGTCCCAGCGCTGGGCCTTGGCCGTGAGCAACAGGTCAGGGGCAGCCCGGCGGATGTAGGGCAGGCGCAGGCGCCGGCAGATGCGCTCGACCTCGGCGGCCGGCTCGGTCGGGCTCACTGCTCGCCCTCGTCGTCGTCGTCGTGGGCCAGCGGCTCGCCAAAACCAGCCCAGCCCCCCGTGCCGGGCTGGAGCGAGCCCTCCTCGGAGGACCGGGGAGGTGGGGGCGGCGTCGCCCCCGCCTTGAGGATGGACACCAAGTCGGCCAGGCGGAAACGCCCGGCGAAGGCGGCCAGTCCGAGCGCACCGTCGACCGGGCCGGCGCCCCAGGCCTTGGCCACGCTCACGGCGTCGGCCATGGTGGCCTCGATGCCCCTGGCCCCAGCGGCCGCCGCCTCCACTAGCCAGCGCTGTGCCCCCTCGCCTAGGGCCAGGAACTCGGCCTCGGCCCGGTTGCGCGCCCGGGGCTGCCGGGCCAGGGGGTCGGCCCGGCGCTCGGGGTAATGACCGGGGTCGATGCTCCACTGGCCGGGGCCGACCAGGCGGTGGCGGGCCACCTCCTCGGTTCCCCCGCGCCGGCCGGGCCGGGCCACCACCATCACGACCAGCTGGTCAGCTTGGGCCCGGGCCCAGACCACACCCCCAGCTAGCTGATGGGGGACCGAGTAGCGGGCGCCCCGGAAGTAGATGGTGGCGGACCAGGAGACCACCCGGGTCTCGCCGAAGGCAGCCGTGTAGGGCTCGTCGGGGAACTGGTGCAGGTGCTCGCGTTCGAGGAGCACCCTTTCCGCGGGCACGGCCGCGATCTCTTTGTGGAGGCGGGTGTTGAAGACGGCCATGGCCCATATGCACGCCTGGACGAGCTCGTCCCAGTTCGTGTAGGCGGGCAGGAGGTTGGTCTCGGTGGGCACCAGGTCGGCCTTGGCCACCCGGACAGTGGCCTCCGAGCCGCCTTTCGACTCGGGGTCGTAGGGCACGCAGGTCACGATGCTCACCCCGTAGTAATGAGCGGCCGAGACCATGGCCGGGTTGCGCACGGCGATGCCGGCGATGTGGCGGTCGGTCACCGTTTTCTCGTTGTCGGTCAGGCAATAGGTGGGTGCCCCCTCCAGGTAACGGAAGCAGGTGTCCAGGGCGGCGATGACCGAGGGCAGGGCCTTGTCCCGCATGGGCACCAGCACCCGGTACCGGCTCCAGGCCAGCCAGGCGCAGAAAATAACGCTTGGGCCGCCAGCCACGTCGGGGCCCTTGGCGTAGTCCCACTGCAGCCACAGGCCGGGCTCGGTCACCCAAGGCCTATAGACCCGGTGCTGGGCTCGCCGGTAAGCGGCCTTGGCCAGGGCCACGACCCGCCGGGTGGTGCGCTCCGAGCCTGGGTAGCCCATGGCCACGAGCTTTCTGTGCACCACGTCGGCGCGCACCCGGGCGTTGGAGCGCTCGACCCACTCGGCTACCTTGTCGGCGAAGGCGTCGGCCACGCTGGGCCGGCCGAGCTCTCTTGTCGTTAGCCCGGCGGCCCGGGCGGCCACGTGGCGGCGCACAGTGTGGGCGTCGACGCCGCATAGGCTGGCTGCCGCCCGGTAGGAACGGGTGAGGTCGTACGCCTCGAGGATCTCCATAACTTTCTCCTTGGGCAACACAGTTGGCTCCTCCTTGGTGAGTGCCTGGTCTTGGACAACCGGCACAGTTGCCGAGGAGGGGCCACCAATTGGTGGATGGTGCTGCTGGCTGGCCGCACGCGGGGCAAATTGGCGGCCGTACGCGGGGAGATCAGTTGTCCGTACGCGGGGAGCTTTTAGTGGCCGTCTATATGGAGAATCTCATGTCCGCCATCAGAAGTCCGACGGAGGCCAGCGGGAGTCCGACGGGGCCATACTACTGATGACCACCGGGAGGAACTCGGTGGTAGGGAAGGGCCCCGACTTCGGTCACGCCGGGGATGGGGGTAAGCGCGAGGGCATGGCCGGGACCGCCCGGTCCAACTACCCCGAGGGCCGCCACATGGCCTCGGTCAAAGTGCGACAACTCCAGAACCAGCTATGGGCTGCGGCCAAGCAGTCCCCGGGACGGCGTTTCCACGCCCTGTACGACCGCACCTACAGGGATGACATCCTGTGGGAGGCGTGGGAGCGGGTCCGAGCCAATCGTGGGGCAGCGGGGGTCGATGCACTGACCATCGCTGCAGTGGAGGCCTATGGGGCAGAGCGCATGCTGGCCGAGCTCCAAGCAAGCCTCCGAGCAGGCACCTATCACCCGGCCCCAGTGCGCCGGGTGGAGATCCCAAAGCCCGACGGGTCCAAGCGCCCGTTGGGCATCCCGACTGTCAAAGACCGTGTGTGCCAGCAGGCCGTCAAGATCGTCCTCGAACCTATCTTCGAGGCCGACTTCCTGCCCTGCAGCTTCGGGTTCCGCCCGAAGCGGTCGGCCACCGACGCCTTAGAGAAGATCAGGGTCGCGTTCCCCCAAGGACAGCAATTTGTCTTCGAGGCCGACATCAGGGACTTCTTTGGCTCTATCGACCATGACCGGCTCTTGGCCCTGGTCGGCGAGCGGGTGTCGGACCGCCGGGTGCTCAAGTTGCTGCGACAGTGGCTGCGTGCCGGGGTGCTGGCTGACGGGGTTGTCTCCCGGACGGTCACGGGGACGCCTCAAGGTGGGTTATGTTCAGCTGAACATAAGCGGCCATATGAGCAGCGCTGGGTTATGCGCAGCGTTGGCGTGTAGTGCCCGCTGGGTGCGGGGTCGACGGCGGAGCGCTGCGCATAACGGGGTGTCAACGGCGCGTGGGTTAGAGGTTGGCGAGCCAGATGAGTAGCTCGCGCATAACGGGGTGTCAACGGCGCGTGGGTTAGAGGTTGGCGAGCCAGATGAGTAGCTCGGGGTCTTGGTTCCATTCGGTCAGCTCGGCGCTGACGACTTGGTCGTAGACAGCTTCGAGGGCTTTGCGTTTGGCTTCGGTTGAGGCGCGTGCGTAGATCTCGGTGGTGGACAGGTCGACGTGGCCGAGAATGTCGCGGATGTAGGGTAGGGGCACACCCGCGTCGTAGAGGTGCATCGCCCGGCTGTGCCTCAGGACGTGCGGGCTGAGCTGGGCGTTGGTGAGCGTCGGGTCGGCTGTCTGTCCCTGGTATTTGTGGAGGATCCAGGCGATCCCGCCGCGACTGAGTTTCGCGTGGTGCTGGTTGAAGAACAC
>JBEKNX010000479.1:0-3579 GCA_049522375.1 Acidimicrobiales bacterium
TCCTGGGGCACCCGTTGAGCGGGGCCCCAACCTCAACTCCTGGGCTTGCGGCCTTCAGCGTCCCGAGCCCAAGGACCCAAGCTCGCCGGCTCGGGGCCGACGTCTACACCGGGAAGAGGGGGGACGAGCTAGTGCGCGCCGTCGAGGCGCTTGCAGAAGAGCGGCGCTGAGCCTTTCCTGTCCGGCACGGCCGCTGGCGGGCGCCGTAGATCGGATGCCAGGCCCTGTGCGGCCAGGGCCCGGATGCCCCACCAGGTGGGGTCAAGCTAGCTCCACGGCATGGAGGACGCTCGCTTCGTGCGTTTCGTCGACGACGACGGCGCCGTCAGTTACCTCGCCACCTACACCGCCTTCGACGGATCTCTGGTCGCCCCACAACTACTTTCGACCACCGACTTCCGCACCTTCTTCGTCTCCCAGCTCTCGGGGCCGTTCGCCACCAACAAAGGCATGGCCCTGTTCCCCCGGAAGGTCGGCGGCCGGCACACGGACCTGTCGCGCTGGGACCGCGAGCGGTTGGCCGTCACGGTGTCCGACGACGGTACCGAGTGAGCCGAGGCCACTACCTTACGTTGGGCACCACGACCGTGGGAGCTGGTCCAGGTGGGCAACTGCGGGTCGCCGCTGGAAACCCCTGAAGGCTGGCTTGTCCTGACCCACGGTGTGGGGCCGATGCGTACATATGCCCTCGGTGCCATCCTCCTCGACCTCGACGACCCCTGCCGCGTGCTCGCAACGCTCCCGGCCCGCTCCTGGTGGCCAACGAAGACGAACGCGAGGGATCCGCGTGCGGGTGTCGATGTCCCGCTTTTATCGCCTCTTTGGACGAGTCGCTCCGTCAAGGGCCCGACGGCCTGTACCTGGTGGCCGTTGCCATTGTCGTTACCGACGACCTCGACACTGCACGGCACAATGTCCGGTCCGTCCTCCGGCCTCGCCAGCCCCGCTTCCACTGGCGCAACGAGAGCGAGCCATCCCGGCGAGCCATGCTCACCCAGCTGGCCGTGAACAGCCCGAAGTGCGTCCTGGGCTACGAGTGCCGCCCTATGCCGGCGCGGCAGGGCCGTGCCCGTGCCCTTTGCCTGGAACGGGTGACCTGGGACCTGCGGTCCTACGGTGTCGCAGGCGACGTCACTGTTGTCGTAATCGACGAGCGAGGACGCCTTGCTAAGGTTCACGGCCTGGTCAAGTGGCTCCCGGACCCCCAATCGGGACGAAGCGTTGGCAGGTCGGCAAGCTTGGGGTCCTTGGGCGGACGAGACTCGCCGTCGTCGCCGTCCCAGCGGCGGCCGTACTGGTCTGGGATGTCACCCCATCCCCAGTACGGCAGCGGCTTGTCCGGGAATATCCCGAGCGTCGCAACGGGGTCAACCCGCTCGAGGCCAACCGTGCACAGGTGCGCCCAATCATCACCGAGGTCGAAAACGTAAACAAACTGCTCGCCAGGGCGTAACCGAGAGAGCCTCGCATGCCGGTTATCCTCGGTGACCTCGCCCTCGATCTCCCAGTCCGGGTCGGGGACCGACAGCCGAGTCCCGTCGGCGAGAGTGAACTCTTGGAGGTGCGAGCGGTCCCAGCGCCCAAAACTATCGTCGATGGCTTCGGCCAGCTCTTCGAAAGTATGAGTGCGGGCGGCGGCGAGGATCCGCCCGGGGCGGGGCCATATGTGCTCGCCGCCGCCCTCGACCAGGTCCACCCGGATCGACAACCATGTCCGTGCCATCAGTTCCCCTCGGTGTGGTTTCGGTTCGTAGAAGCCTTCGCACCATTCATTCGGCGAGCGCTACCGCAAGATGGCATGGCTGCCGACCGCCCACCAGACCAGGCCTGTCTCACCCGACCGTTCCGCGAGACTACATGGCGCCGAGCACCCCGACGAGGACCTTGACCATACGCGGCCTGCTCCCGCCGAACGCCGGTGACGCCCCCGTCTCAGGCTGAGACGAGCTCCGCCCGCCGTGTGCTCTCCCGAGCGGAGACGATGGGACTCGAACCCACGACCCCCTGCTTGCAAACCCGCTCTGAGCTGCGGTAACCCGTTGCACCATGTCGCTGTGCGTTGCGAACTAGCAGCTCATCGACTGTGTCGTTAGCAGTCCTCACAACGTGTTGCAACGTATCGCAACCGACTACAAGCCGAATGTTTGGTCTGGAGTTGGGTCCAGATCTCATGCAGAGCTTCTCCGATCACTGTCGAGAAGCTCGGAATCTTCGACTTCGGGGGTGGCCAACGACGACTCGCCGGAGACCTGGCGCCCGACGCCAGGCCAGTTTCTTTCGGCTTCGCATAGCGGAACGGCTGAGGGAAGTGGCGAGGCGGGCAGGGTGGCGACCGGACTCGGGCGAGGACGTGGGCGGGGACGCCCTCGGGCACCGGCACGGACGGCGCGGGCTGTCCATCGCCCCGCTCGACCGCTGGCACTGCCACCCAGGAGCCGAGCCCCTGCCCTGTCATGTCGGCCTCCGTGCCGGTCGACGGGCTAATCATCTCTCTTCTCAGGGCCCACCGTGCCCGCCAAGCTGCCGAAAAGCTTGCCGCAGGCCCGACTTACGAGGACCATGGCTGGCTACTGGCTGACGAGCTTGGGCGCCCGTGCTCCCCCGATACGCTCTCGGGCCGCTTCGACGAACTGGTCAAGCGTGCCAAGTTGCGCCGGATCCGCTTACACGACACGCGCCACACCGCGGCCACCCTCATGCTGGGCCAGGGCACTCCGGTACACGAGGTAGCCGCCATCCTCGGCCAGGACCCCAGGGTCACTCTGGGAACGTACGCTCACGTCATTCCCGGGATGGGGGAACAGGCGGGGGCCGCCCTATCCGTCGCCCTACTGGGCTAGCGAGCGCCTCTCCATGACCGCCGCTTCGCCGAACCAGGCGAGGGGCTGAGCGTAACGACCACTTTGATGGCTTTCTACCCCTGAAGCTTCGCGGCATCGTGAACGACCAGGTTGCGGTCCCGCACGGTACTCATAGCGGAGCGCGTCGCGGTCCCGTCATTCGTTGACCACGTTGACAGCGGCGAACTACAAGAGTGCGCGTTGACAATCCGTTGACACCGCCATTACCCCCACTATTCCGTGAGGGCGACCGCAGTTGCGTTCTTCCTGCTCAGACCTGGTGTCGGGGGGGGGACTCGATACTTGTGACGCGAACCCTCGCGCCCTTTGGTGACGCTGGGCGACCAACCTTCTTGCACTGGACCCGCGGCGCGAGGCGCCATCAGCTGCACGGCCTAAATCTCGGGGAGGGTGCGTTCGAGCTCGTTGAGCCGATCCATAACCAAGCCGCACTGGCTTTTGCCGACCTCGGCTACGTGCATAACTTTTGGACATGCGCTCGTCGCGGTCGGCATCACGGGTCCCGTACGTCTATGGCCGGGTAGGGTCAATCACTCGTGAGCCGCGTGCAGGCGGTGCTAGCGCAACGGTCTCATTACCCTTCCGCGCCCCTACAACTGTCGTCTGCCAGCTAGAAGGGACCACTTGAGCGCTGGTTCTGCCAGCTTCATGGGACCACCCTGATTGCCAGTAATGGGACCACCTGAGGGTCCACCACCGCCGGGCCGTGACCGGTTCA
>JBEKNX010000480.1:0-3568 GCA_049522375.1 Acidimicrobiales bacterium
CAGCCAGCTGGACCAGCAACCCGGCGACAGCCGGCAAGTGGACGCCATTCTTGCCGAGGCGCTGACCTGGCGATCCGTGCTCGGACAGCCATCCGCGATCGCGGTGGAGGGCGCCCGTGCCCTCGCTTTGGACCGCAGTGTTGCCGGTGGGCCGCCCGAGGCGTTCTTGGTCGGGCGCGAGTTCTGCCACGTGCATGCGCAAGGTGACCGCAGCCTGCACGCAGCTTTGCCGTTGCCATTAGCAGCCGAGGCTGAGCGCGCAGGATGGGCCGAGCCCCACTACCTCATGCAGACCGGTCAAGCGCCCGCGACGATCGTCATGCTTTACGCCCCCCGCGACGACCTCGAGCGTGACGTTGTCTTGCGATTGGTCCGCGCGTCCTACGAGTTCGCCCTCGGGGGAGAGGCCAGCGCGTTAGCAGTTACTGACGAACGTCCATCTGCGTAAGGGGAGGAGCCATGTCCATCTTGGTCGTACGGCCAAACGACGGCGAGCAGTCAGGTGGCGGGCCGATCCGCTGCCGCATCATCGAGGACGGCACGAACACCCAGCATCGGCTGGGCATCATCGAGGCAACGGTGCCGCCGAGCCCGGTCGGTCCGCCCCAGCACCTTCACCGTGAGCACGACGAGATCTTCGTCGTGACCGAAGGCATGCTTAGATTCAGCGCCGGAGCCGACAGCGTCGACGTCGAAGCAGGGTCGTGCGTCACGGTCCCCGCGGGGACGCCGCACACCTTTTGCAACCCGTTCGGTGAAACCGCCAAGTTCATTTGTACGCTCACTCCCGACCTTTATGTCGAGTACTTCCGTGATCTGAGCAAGCTCCCCGTCGACGAGGAGGGGGTGCTCAACCCCGCCGACATCGGCAGGACGATGGCGAAGTACGCCACCGAAGTAGTTCGGTAACAGCACAAACACCCGTGGTGAAAATGATCAAGCTTCTCAACGAAGGAGAGCTTGATGAGTGATGACCTGACACCCTTGACCGAGACGCGCGACGCCGTAACAGCGGCGAGATCCCCCGCCATAGGCTGACGCTGCCGCGCCCGAATCGGCGACGCGCAGCGCGGGCCACTTCGCGTTCCCACCGACGGCCCGCTCGGTAGCGCGACTCGACCTCGCATGGCTGGCGCCACAGGTGACTAATGGGCGCGGCGGCACGCGACGCCGTCCTCGCTCTCGAGTCCTCCAGATGTTCAAATGTGCCACTCGCCGGAATTCAACGGGCTCCCTGCTCGGCAGCACCCATCAGGACGGCCTACAACCGCCCAGGACGCCTGGGGGAGTGGAACATCGGCCGGAAGGAAACCAGTGACGGAACCGCTGGGGCTCTAGCTGAGCCTACGGCGCTTCACGGAGCCCACGGAGCTTGGCGAAATATCCGTTCGGCTCGCCCGTCCACGTAGAAAGGCGCGGTGTTCGGTAGCGACATTCTGTATCAAGGTGGCTCCTAGCCGCGGAGATAACAGCGACTCTCTTAATCGATCCGCGCGGCCGAGATGGGTGCACCGGCATCGCCTCGAACACGCAGATGAGGCGTTGGGTCGGTTTGTCGCGTCAACCGCCGGCTCGCCCCTCTGATGCCTATGGCTCGATGGCGAGAGACCACGGCCAGTTCAGCCCGGTCGCGGGCCCGGCGATGATCCTGGCTGGCACCGGTGAGCCCGACTTGGCCAACTGCGCCTTCGTTAACTCGACCACCGCCTCGGCGCTCGCGTTGGGCACCCAAAGGTCACCCGTGGTGTCGAAGGCTACGTCGCCTGGATTTGACAACCCCTCTGGTTCTGACGCGGAGGGCTTTGGGGTGATCGTGACCCGTGCCCTCGGGGACCCAGATTTGGCGAGCTGGGCCTTGGTGAACTCGACGACTGTGTCTCCGTTGTAGTTGGCCGCCCACATGTCTCCGGCGGAGTCAAAGGTGGGCCGGCACGGCTCGGCCAGGCTGATCGAGGTGATCGTGACCCGTGGGGCCGGGAAGCCCGACTTGGCGAGCTGTGCTTTGGTCCACTCGTACGCGAAGTTGTCTGCGCTGCCTTCCCACAGGTCGCCGGAGGGATCAAATGCGATACTGCAATCGTTGTAGCCGAGGGTGACCACGGGCTTCGGGGCTCCTGACTTTTTCAGCTGGGCCTTGGTGAACTCGACCACCGTGTCGTTGCCGGTGCCTACCCACAGGTCACCCGAAGGGGAAAAGGCGTCGCCTTCCGGGGCGGCGAGCGAGAGGGTGACGGTGGGGACCGGAGAAGCCTTGGCGAGCTCGGCTTTGCTGTACTCGGTCACCGTGTTGCTTCCGTTGTTGGCCACCCACAGGTCGCCAGAGGAGTCAAAGGCGATGTTGTTCGGTCCATCGACCCCAGCAGTGATCACGAGTTCCGGACGTGTGTTGCCGGTCGCGTCTGGGCGGTAGGCGGTGATAGAGCCCTTCCCCGTCCCCCCGCCTGTCTTTCCGGCGTTGGCGACAAAGATCGACCCAGGCGCAGGACTCGGAGCGATCGGCGCTCTCGTTGTGGGCAAGATCTTGCTGGGGCTCACGAGACGCTTGAAGAAACTCAGGTGAGGCAGAGGGACAAAGAACACAACCAAGATGGCGGCAGCCACCAGAACGACTCCGAAACGCCCTCGGATCACTGTCCTCGATCGTCGTAGCCGGGCCCTGGCCACGACATCTTCGGGACGGAGATCCCAGTCGAGCTCGGCCGAGGCAGAGGCAATCTGCCTAAGCAGGGGATCGACAGTGAGCTCGAGCGGATCGCCGCTGTCATCTGGAGGTAGCATTCGGGTCACCTCCCTTCGTAACCACGGTCTCGTCCTCTAGCGCGAAGGCGACCGCGGCACGAGCTCGCGACAACCAGACCCGTACCGTGTCCGCGGATGTCTTGAGTTCGGTTGCGATCTCCGAGGTGCTCATTCCGCCCACCGCCTGAAGTACGAGAGCACTGCGCTGATTCGGTGGTAGGGCACTGACGGCCGCGATCACATCGAGATGTCCAACTCCAGGCGGAGCGCCATGCGCCGGTCCAGTCGCCCCAAGAGGAACCTGCCGAAGTCGTTGGTGCCGCCAATGGCTGACGGCGAGATTGTGGAGGACGTGCTGCGCCCAGGAGTGAGGATCCTCGAGAGTCGACACGCGGTCCCAGCGCTGCCACACCCGCAGCAGCACCTCCTGCACGAGATCTTGGGCCTCTTGGAAGTCGCCCGTTAGCAGGTATGCCTGGCCAACGAGCTTGCGGCGCGCGCCATCGAAGAACTGATTGAACTGCCCCTCCGAGGTCAAGTTCTCCACCGCGGTCCCCCCTGCCGGCGCGTCCCACACTAGGTAACACGCACGAGAGGTCCCAGTCGAAACAGTGGTGACGAAGATTCTTCCCGCGCGTGCTCGCAGACCATCGGCGCCTATGAGTTCGATAGCGTCTGGCGCACCGAATAACGTAGGAATGGAGCTAAGGGCTCACCGCACGTTTGAGTGAGCAGTCTTCGGGGTGAGCGTGTAGTTCCAGTCCCCGTGGAACTCGTGCCGGGTGAGGGGCAGGGCAGCGAGCTCTTTGTCGGAGATCTTGACCCCCGT
>JBEKNX010000481.1:0-3564 GCA_049522375.1 Acidimicrobiales bacterium
GGTACTGGGGCCCGCCGGCCGGGTAGGGATTGGCGAACAGCGCGGCGACCGCGCCGGGGCTGGCGTCCTCCAGGGCAGCCTTGCGGCTGTGGTCCGCCCACGCGTCGACCAGCGCATAGGCCGCTTGTGAGGCCGTCGGCTCCGGGGAGGGGGGTTTCCAGGCTGCGGGCGGGGTCGTCGGTGCGGAGCGGGGCCCGCTCGGTGGCGGTGCCGCCCTCGTGGTGGTAACCGTCGCCTTCGTGGTGGTCACCGTCGCCCTCGTGGTCGTGGCGGCCGTGGTCGTCGTGGTCGTCGCGGCCCGGGTGGTTGCCGCCGCCGTGGCGGAGGGCGCCGTCGATGTTGTCGCTACGCCCGCACCACCGGTTGGAGTGGTCGACGTCTGAGCCTGCGGCGCGGACCGGCCGCAACCGCTGGCCAGCACGGCCGGCACCAGAGCGGCCAGGCCCAAGAGCCTCGCCCGCCGTCTGCAGTCCACCGCCGCGATCATGGCAGGGGCTAGCCCGCCCCCGCATGGCACGAGGCGTCGCCGCGCCCGGCACGCGCGTGGCGCGCCAGGCCGGGAGCGGACATATTGGCACCGGTGCCGATGCTCCAACCCATGCTGGCCGCGTCGGGCACCGGGTCGTACGGGCTCTTCTATACGCTCCTGGTCCTTCACGTCGCCGCGGGGCTGACCGGCTTCGGCAGCATCGGCCTCGCCGGCACCTACGCCGGGCGCGCCTCGCACCTGGGCGCCGTCCCCGACCAGCCGGACCGTGCCACCAACGAGCCGGACCGTGCCACCGACCAGCCGGACCGTGCCAGCGACAAGACAGGCCCGGTGGCGGACGAGCGGTCCGCCGCCTCACCCGGGGGCCTGTCCACTGAGGAGCTGGTGCGGTACTTCAGGCGGCCGGCGGGGCTTTGGTGGGCCCTCCTGGCCGTGCCCTGGCTCGGGCTCGGGGCGCTGGCGGCCGAGCCCCATGGCGGTGGGGTGGCCCAGGCGTGGGACCTGGGAGCGTTCGTCCTGTGGGCAAGCGCGGCCCTGGTCGCCGCCATTGCGGTCGTCCCCGCCCTGCGCCGGATCCGTTCGGCGCTGGTGCCACCGGCCGGGACGGGCGGGCCCGGCGACCTCGACGGCCCCGCCCGGGCCGGGGCGGCCCGCTCCGCCCTGGTGGCGAGCCGCGGCGCGGCGGTGTGCGACGTGTTGTTCTTCCTGGCCCTGGCGCTCATGATCTGGCAGCCGTAAAGGCGTGGCGCCGGGCGCGCCCGCCCTCGGCGGCCGAATATTCAGGCGTGCATCAGTTGGACGCCATAATGTTTATTACCCAAGCTTCTGCCCGAAATTCCTGGGTTTTCTTTTCGCAGCGCGACCGGCACTCGCTAAGCTTTTGCCCTGTGGCCCTACTTGCGCCGGGCGCGGAGACGAACAGTGGGAGGCCCACGGCGGACCAGCAGGTGACCACGGTGGCGCGCCGCGCCGGCGCCCCGGCAAGGTACCGGGGCATACCCGTCGTCGAACTGCTGGCTGATTACCGGCTGGCGCTGGTCTCGCGGTGCGTCGACGACCGTGAAATTACCCTTCAGAAGCAGAGCCGGGGTTTTTTTCATATTTCCGGGGCGGGTAACGAGGCTCTCTGCCTGGGTTTGGCCCGGTCTCTGCGGCCCGGCTACGACTGGTTCTTTCCTTATTACCGGGACCGGTCTCTCGTGCTGTCCCTCGGCATCAGCCCTACCGAGCTGCTTTTACAGGCGGTCGGCGCGGCCACCGACCCGGCGTCGGCGGGACGCCAAATGCCCTGCCATTTCGGCTCGCGCCGCCTCAATATCGTCACCCAGTCGAGCCCGACCGGGTCGCAGTGCCTGCCGGCGGTCGGCTGCGCTGAGGCCAGCCGCTACATTACCGCCCACCGTCACGAGCGACTGGCCGGTTGTACCTCCCACGAGGACGAGGTCACCTATGTGTCGTTGGGCGAGGGAGCGACCTCTGAGGGCGAGTTCTGGGAGAGCCTCAATACCGCCTGCACCCTACGCCTCCCTGTCTTGTACGTCATAGCCGATAACGGCTACGCGATCTCGGTCCCTGCCTCTCAACAATCTCCGGCACCGATTTCCGAGCTAGTGAGGTCGTTCCCCGGGCTTTCGGTCTGCCGTATGGACGGGCGGGACTACTTCGAAGTGCGCAAAAAGGCCCCCGGTATCGTGGCGGGCGTCCGCCAAGGGCTCGGCCCGGCGTTGGTGCATGCCACGGTGACGCGGCCATATTCTCATTCGTCGGCCGATACCCAGAGCAAGTACCGCCCCCAGTCCGAGCTGGACGACGAAATCTGCAACGACCCTATTGCCCTCCTGGAGCGAGCCCTTGTCGAGGGTGGCGTGCTCTCCTCTGACGAACTGGTCGAGATGCGCGAGGAGGCCCACCGGCTGGTGGCCCAGGCGGCCAAGGAGGCCCTGGCGGCGCCGCGACCGGATCCCGCCACCCTGTCCCAGCACTTGCTCAACCTGCCCGACGTGCGGCCGGACGAGTTCGACGAGGACGCGGCCTACCCGACCAGGGGCGAGGGGAAGGGGGGCAGTCACGTCACGGCGGACGAGGCCCCCGTGGTCGCCCTGGGCGAAGCGGTCCGCCTGGCCCTGCACGAGGCGATGGCCGAGGACCCCCGGGTCCGTGTTTTCGGGGAGGACGTGGCCGACGCGCCGCCCGACCTCCTCGACGAGCTCGAGGGAAAAGGCGGCGTGTTCGGCACCACTTTCGGCCTGCAGCGCAAATTCGGCTCGGACCGCTGCTACAACACCCCCTTGGCTGAGGCCAATATCGTCGGCCGGGCTGTCGGCCAGGGCTTACGAGGGCTTCGGCCCGTGCCGGAAGTGCAGTTCTTCGATTACATCTGGACGGCGATGCAACAGATAAAGAGCGAAGCGGCCACCGTGAGGTGGCGTTCGGCCGGAGAATGGTCCTGCCCCATGGTCTTGCGGGTGCCGATCGGGGGCTACCTGGCCGGGGGCGCTATCTGGCATTCGCAGTCCGGGGTGTCGATATTCGCTCATGTGCCCGGGCTCGTCATCGTCATGCCGTCCCGGGCGCTCGACGCCGTAGGCCTACTGCGTACGGCTCTGGATGGCGAAGATCCGGTCCTCTTCCTGGAGCACAAGCACCTTTTACGCCAGCGTTACACCGAAAACGCCTACCCCGCGGCGCATTTCCGGTTGCCCTTCGGCCAGGGCCGTACCGTGCAGGCGGGCCGCGACCTCACCATCGTGACCTATGGCGCCACGGTGGAGCGCTCGGTGCTGGCCGCCGGCCAGACCGGCGCCAGCGTGGAGGTCATCGACCTTCGCTCCATCGCCCCCTGGGACAAGGAGCTGGTGGCGTCGTCGGTCGCACGCACGGGACGCCTGCTGGTGGTGTCAGAAGACCATCTCACCTGCGGTTTCGCCTCCGAGGTGGCGTCATGGGCGGGCGAGCACTGCTTCGACGACCTGGACGCTCCGGTGTGCCGGATAGGCGCCGCCGACACGCATATACCGTACGAACCCCTCCTAGAGAGGGCCACGCTGCCCCAGGTCGAACAGATCGCCGAGGCC
>JBEKNX010000482.1:0-3557 GCA_049522375.1 Acidimicrobiales bacterium
CGGTAGAGCAGGCCGGCAAAGAGGACGGGCAGCACCAGCAACACCGACAGGGGGCTCTCGGCCCCGCCGTCGATCCCGACCGGGACGGCGATCACAACCACGGTGGCGACCGACCACAGGAAGAAAAACAGCTCCTGCCACCGGGTCTGCAGCAGCCGCGCGCCGAGGGGCCAGGCCACGCCGAGCCACACGACGACGGCCGCCACGTCGACCACGATCAGCGCGCCCCGGTGCGGCCCGTGCGGCGTGGCCGCCAGGTAGCCGAGGAGCAGCAGGCCCCCGAGGAGGAACGAGAAGACACCCATGTAGAGGTGCCGCCGCCACAGGCTCTCCTCCGAGCCGGCGGCCGCGCTGGCGAAAGCCGGGATGGTCCCGGACTCGGTGCTCGTTTCGGCCTGTTGTGATCTGCGCCCGGGGATTCTCACCGCGCGTTGATCGGCACCGGCCGGAGAAAGCTGGATCTGCCCGCCCTTCTCAGGTGGACGAGCAACGATTCGCACGAATGAGAAGTCTTGCGCATGGCATCAAGGAAGGCTGGTATCCGGCTGGCCTACGCTCAGACCGATCGGTGTTACTCATGGATCGCTCGCCCCGCCACCCGCCGACCCCGCGCCAGATCGACGGATGTGGGGAGCTGTAGGTGTCCCATAACGCGCGTCCGTTGATCGGACTGAAGGTGTCTCCGTCCGCCGGGAGGGTGGCGCCACCGCGTTAGTCCGAAGTTGGCAAGAATACGGGTCGTAAACGCAGGCATCCCCGACGTCCGTACCGCTCTCATTCGACAGTGGGAGCTGATAGCGGACGCCATTGAAGCGATGGACCTCTCAGCAGCAACCCGGGTCGCTGGATGGACGAATCGAGAGGTCCTCGCCCATCTGTACGTCCAACCTCACCTGGTGGAGAGATTCTTGGGCACCGAGTCCGCCGACGAGCCTGCACTGCGGCTTTCGGAGAACCTCTCTGGGGCAAGGTCTTTCAGCGAGTTGATCGACAATTCCGCTCGCGAAGGGGCTGCTTTGAACAAGGTCGAGCTGCGTGGTCCGCTAGAGGCGGTCCGCCAGCTCGTTCTGGGGGCACACCTGGACGCCACGATCACGACACTGCAGGGCTCGATCTCCGTGTCGGACTACCTCGTGACGCGGTGCGTCGAGGCCGTCGTGCACGGGTGCGATCTCGTCCCTGCGATCACTCCGGACCCCACTGCACAAGCCATCACCTCCCAAGCCCTTCTGGACACACTCTGCATCTCAGCGCCTCAACTGGTAGCGGAAGCGGGTGCGCTCCCCATCGAGCAGTGGATCGATCTCGCCACGGGGAGAACGAGGGCAACGGGCCGCCTCGCAGAGGTCCTACCGGTCATGGCGTAGATCGTCGAGGGGTGCCCCACTTCGCCGGTTAGGCGAGCTCCCCACTCATTTCCCAGGGCCACTTACATGGCGATCCAGTCGTCGGGAAGAGTGGCTGATTCGTTGTCAGCCACCGAGCGAGAACCGTTCGTCAGACGGCGGTGACAGTTCTGACCGGGTACCCGTGAACTGATCCACCCGTTGTGCAAGTCCGAACCCCACCATGATGGGGAAGGAGGACCACACAACGATGAAGCGACGCCGGCACACGCCCGAGCAGGTCATCAGAAAGCTGGCCGAGGGCGACAAGCTCCTGGCCGAAGGCAAGACCATCGACGAGGTGGCCAGACACCTCGAGATCACCGAGTCGACCTGGCACCGCTGGAGAAACCAGTACGGCGGGATGAAGGCCGACGATGCCAAGGAGCTCAAAGAGCTCCGGCGCGAGAACCAACGCCTGAAGAAGATCGTGGCCGACCAGGCCTTGGACATCGACATGCTGAAGGAGTTGAACCGGGGAAATTTCTAGCCCCGGACCGCCGCCGGAGGGCCGTCTCGACTCTCCAAGAGCAGTTCGGGGTCTCGCAGCGTCGGGCCTGTCGGGTCGTCGGCCAGCCCCGGTCCACCCAACGCCTTGCACCACCGGTCCCAAGTGACAGCGAGCTGGCCCTGCGAGCATTCCTGCGCGACTTCTCGCGCCGGCGTCCCCGCTGGGGCTGGAGACGTGCGGCCACCGCGGCCAGGAGCGCCGGCTGGGTGGTCAACAACAAGCGGATCCACCGCCTGTGGCGAGCAGAAGGCCTGCGTGTGCCCTATCGAAAGAAGAAGCGCCCGCTCCGAGGGATCGGGGTGGCAGTGGGGGCCATGTGTCCGATCGCACCCAACGTGATCTGGGCCTTGGATTTCCAGTTCGACCAGACGAGCGACGCAAGGATGCTGAAGCTCTTGAACGTGATCGACGAGCACACCCGGGAATGTCTGGCCATTGACATCGACCGCTCGATCGACGCCGACGGGGTGGTCCGCTGTCTCGACCGTCTGGCCGCCGAACGCGGCGCGCCACGCTATGTGCGCTTCGATCACGGACCTGAGTTCATCGCCTTTGCCGTGGCCGACTGGTGCCGGTTCAACGGCACCGACACCGTCTTCATCGACCCGGGATCACCGTGGCAGAACGCCTGGATCGAAAGCTTCAACGGACGGCTTCGTGATGAGCATTTGAACGGCCAGCGGTTCGATTCGTTGTTCGAGGCCCAGGTGCTCACCGAGGACTGGCGGATGGACTACAACTTGAACCGGCCCCACAGCGCCCACGGCTGGCTCTCCCCGGTCGAGTTCGTGGAAGCTTGGGTCAACCGACAACAGCTAGCACTCGCATAGCGGGTGGCTCAGGAATCGGGATCCGGTCAGGTCAGGAAAACCGGCTGGACTAGAGTCGTCGGGCACCTCGTGCCGGCCACAGGCGGGCCCGAGTGACGTCGGAGTGGCGGAATAGGCAGACGCGCCAGCTTGAGGGGCTGGTGTCCGCAAGGACGTAGGGGTTCAAGTCCCCTCTCCGACACCGCAGGTCAGAAGGTCTTTCCGACCTTAGCGTCGCCTTCCGCAAGGACCCGCAGGGGGTCAGCGTGTCATAAACGTGTCATAGCGGTTGAGCGTGTCACCAGGTATGACACGGGTCAGGCTGCAACCTTCGTGCCGCACTGAGAACAGAAGATCGCACCATCAGGCAGCGGAGCACTACAGCTACCACATTGGGACTTGGCCACTCGTGCAGCGAGCTTGTCTGCAATCTCACGGTCACGTTCTACCGTGGCGTGCTGGTACTTCATGGCGGCAGCGGAGCTCCTGTGCCCTGCTCGGTGCATCAGCTCGGCTGTGGTGGCACCTTCGGCGGCAGCCCATGTGAGACCGGAATGGCGAAGGTCATAGAACCTCAGACCATCCGTCCGTCCGACCTTGGTGCGTGCGTTGTCCCACGCTGTTCGCAGTGGCTTGCGTCGCACCAGCCCGGCCACAATTCTCGAGTGCTCGCTCGCCGAAGCCAGGATTCCCCGCCCCTCGGTCAGCAGCGTTCGAGATGAGACTCAAGCTCGACCTCCATGACGTCTACAACCGCGGGCAGGACATCGACCGGCGCGCTCCAGGCGATCCTCGACGAGGCCGTGGCTAAGCGGGCGACGCTCGTCGAGATCATTCCCGGAAAAGGTTCGG
>JBEKNX010000483.1:0-3534 GCA_049522375.1 Acidimicrobiales bacterium
GCGGACCGATGTGGCCATGGCGGCGTCCGTCGCCACGCCAACGGCCAGCTGGGCCGGGCGGCCCAGGGAGCGCGCTCCCAGCTGGAGGGCGAGCTCGAGGCGGGGTACGAACCCGTAAGAGACGCAGATGGCGTCAGCGGGCACGGCCCGGGCCGGACCGGGCAGCGGTTCCCAGTTCGGCCCCAAGCGGGCCAGCACCGCCCGCTCGACATGGCCTTCGCCCTCACAGCGGACGACGCCACAGCCGGTGAGCACCGGCACCCGGTGGCGGGCCAGCACCAGACCGTACCCTGCTGCCTCCCTCAGCTTGGGGAGGTGGGCCAGGAGGTTGGGCAGGGCTCGGGGGGCCGAGCGAGCCGGCGCGGCCTCGACCAGCACCACCTGGGCTCCCGCTTGGGCCAGTGCGGCCGCCACCGGCAGCAGGAACGGCCCGGTGCCGGCTACCACGACCCGTCGCCCGATGGGGACGTGCTGGGACTTGAGCAGCGCCTGGGCGGCGCCGGCGGTGACGACCCCCGGGAGCTCCCATCCGGGAAATGGGAGCGTCAGCTCGGACGCTCCGGTGGCCAGTACCAGTGCCGGCGAGTGGACAACGGCCGGCGCGCCGTCGGTCAAACGGAGGGTGAAGCCCGACGAGCCCGTCGACACCGACCAGACCTCGGCACCGAGCCGGAGCTCGACCGCCGGGTTGGCGCTCAGGTGGCGGAACCGGGCCGGCAGCCGCAGGCCGACCGGAGGTGTGGGCTCGTCAGCGTGGGCCGTGGGCTCCATCAGCGGCTGGCGGAAGTACTGACCGCCCAAACGAGGTGCGCCGTCGAGCAGGACCACCCGAGCACCGCGCCTGGCGGCGGCGGCGGCGGCGGCCATGCCGGCGGGGCCGGCGCCCACGATTACGACCTCAGCCATGTTCACAAGGCCCGGTCCCGCCGGCCGCCGGCTCCGGCCGCCAGCCGCCCGGCTCCGGCCCCGCCGGCCCAATGGGGCCAGCGAACAGCCCGCCAAGGCCAACGGAGGCCGAGCTATGGACTTCGTCCCCCTCCTGGAGCGGGGCCAGGCAGGCGCGGACGGCGTTGTCGCCGTTCAGGTCGACGAGGCAGTCAAAACAGGTGCCGATCCCACAAAAGAGCCCCCGCCGCTGGCCGCCCGTCCGCGTCGTCCTCCATGCCCGCTCGCCGTTGGACAGCAGAGCTCCGGCGATGCTGCTGCCGCGTGGAGCCGCGAGTTGCCGACCGTCGAAACGGAAGTGCAGCAGCGGCGGGCGAGGCGGTGCCGCCGACGGGGACCGGTGCCTCCAGGACTGAAGTGCCGGCAGCAGCCTCCGTTCGACCGCTCCCGACGTCATGGACCGTCTTGAGGTCATGAAGAGGTGGGCCGGGGGAGTGGCGGCGGTGGCCGGCAGTGTTGCCGTTCCCGGGCCCGGGGCTTCGCCCGGCGCTTGGAGTGGGGGAGGGCTGATGGCGCTGGTCGGCGGGGCGGTGGCGAACCGCTCGGGGGCGAAGGGCGACAGGTCCATGGGAGGTGTCTGGCCGGCGACCAGGGCCTCCACGATCTCTGCGGTGACCAGGGCCAGGCCGATCCCTGCCCCCTCGTGGCCCGTGGCGTGGTACAGGCCGCCGATGCCGCGGTCGGCGCCGATGATGGGGAGCCGGTCGGGGGTCGTCGGACGGAAGCCCACGTAGGCGCGCATGAGACGGGCCCGGGCCAGGTCGGGGAACAGGGCGATGGCGCGAGCGGCGATCGTCCTGATCACGCTCTGGTCGAGCTCCCGGGAAAACCCCACGAACTCCCGGGACGACCCGAGCAGCAGGGTCCCGCTCCGGGTCGCTTCGACTACCGCCGAGCACGCCAGGGCGGTGCCGTCGTCGTGGACGGTGCCCACGTAGCCGGCCTCGCAGACCTTGTGCCGGACGAAGAGAGGCTCCGGTTCCGTCACCAGCACATGGCCACGCCGGGGCTCCACGGGTATGGCCGTGCCCAGGCGCCGGGCCACCTCGCCCGCCCAGGGGCCGGCGGCGTTGACGACGCAAGTGCCTACGGCAACGGTGCCTACAGTGGTGCGGACCGAGCAGATGGCCCCTTGCCGGTCGTGCTCCGCCCCGACGACTTCGGCCCCTCTAACCAGGCGGCCCCCGCGGGCGCCGAACTGGCGGACAAGAAAGTCGACGGCCAGCATGGGCTGGACCTGGCAGTCCTGGTCGTAAAAGGCCCCGCCGCTCAGGCTCTCGGTGAGGGCCGGCTCGAGCTCGTGCAAAGCATCACCGGTGACGATCTCGACGTGCACTCCCAATTGGCGCTGCGACTCGGCGAAGCTTGACAGCGCCTCGAGCTCCCTCTCGTCGTGGGCCACCAGCAGGCCGCCTTTGGCTTCGAACTCGAGCCCCTCTCCCGCCTCTCCCGCCTCGCCGGCCAGTTGGTGCCACAGTTCCACCCCCCGCAGGGCGAGGGCCAGTTCCGGGCCGGGCACCTTGTCGGAGACGAGGACGTTGCCTTCGCCGGCCGAAGACGTGCCGGCGGCCGGGCCGGTGCGGTCAAGGAGGCAGACGTCCAGACCGGCAGCCGCCAGCCTGGCGGCTACGGCGGCCCCGATGATGCCCGCCCCGACGACGAGCACCTCGGCGCGGGCCGGCCAGGACTGCGGGCCCGGCGCCGGGAGGCGACCGCCAGGTCGGGCGCCCTCGCCTCGCCACAACGTACCGGTCAGGCTTCCCGCCCCAAAAGGAACCCGGCGGGGAAGGGGTCGTCGGGGTCAAGGAGATAGGTGGCCAGCCCGGTGACCCACGCCCGGCCGCGCACGGTGGGTATGACGGCGTCGAACCCGCCCACTTTGGTGGTGCCGAGCAAGCGCCCGGTGAAGCGTGTCCCGAGGACCGAGGCATGCACGTAGTCCTGCTCGAGGCTCAGTTCCCCGCGTGCGTGAAGCTGGGCCATGCGCGCCGACGTCCCGGTCCCGCAGGGGGAGCGGTCCAGCCACCCCGGGTGGATGGCGACCGCAGCGCGGCCCGAGACGGTCTCGTCACCCGGCTCGGTGAGCACGACGTGGTGACAGTAGTCGATGGCCTGGTGCTCGGGATGGGCGAAGCTGAGCTGGTCGTTGACGGCGGCCATGACCGCCAGACCGGCACTGATGAGGTCGTCGTGGAGCGACGGCCGCACGGCCAGGCCCACCGAGGCGGCGGGCAGCAAGGCATAGAAGTTGCCGCCCCAGGCCAGGTCGAGGTCCACCTCACCGATCCCGGGCACCCGTACAGTGGCGTCGCGCAAGTGGAGGTAAGCGGGCACGTTGCGGATGGTGACGCTCTTGGCCTGCCCAGCCTCCACGTCGACGGAGGCTTCGACGAGGCCGGCGGGGGTGTCGAAGCGGATCACCGTGACAGGCTCTTTTACCGGGACCATGCCCGTCTCGACCAGCACCGTCGCCGTGCCGATGGTCCCGTGGCCGCACATCGGCAGGCACCCCGATACTTCGATGAAGACCACCCCGACATCGGCATCGGGGCGCGTCGAGGGCTGCAAGATGGCGCCCGACATGGCGCT
>JBEKNX010000484.1:0-3531 GCA_049522375.1 Acidimicrobiales bacterium
GAGTCGGCCGCGACCAACCTCGGGCCCCGCTCTCAGACGCTCCTTGCCAACACCGAAGCCCTGGTTGCATACTGGCACGCCCGTGGCGTGAACCCCACACCTGATCTCGTGACCACTTCGGGCAGCGGCATAGACCCCGACATCAGCCCCCAGGACGCCCTCGTCCAGATCCCGATGGTTTCCAAGGCCACCGGCATCTCCCCGTCGGCTCTGCGGGCGCTCATCGCCCGAGAGACCAACGGAACACAGCTGGGGTTCATGGGCAGCCCCTACATCGACGTCCTGCAACTAAACGAGGCACTAGCTGCGCTTAAGTGAGCAAGAAACTGAAACGAACAACACCAACGATTACGCAATTGGAACGCCTAAGAAGCGATGATTCCGCTCCGCCAATGCCAGTGAGCTTTGAAGTGTGTGGAATCGTGGCGCTCACCTTGGGCCTCGGAATGTTCGTGCTTGGCGCATCGGCTGTCGCCGGAGTGGTATTCAGCCTTCTGGCGGCCGGCCTCCTGTCACTCGGCCGAGCCCGGGCACGTGGGTGGAGCTCCGATCGCCTCGGCGTCACCGCCTCGCTCGTGATCGGAGCAATCTTGCTTGCACTGGTGGGCTGGTCGGTCGCCCGCTTCATAGGCGCCCTCGTCGTTGGTTTCGTTGCGTGGTTCGTGTGGCATGTCGGCTTGAGGCAACGAGTCCGACGGCTCTAGGAGCAGGACTCTGCCTGAGTGCACGTGGGCGTCGGGAACCTTGAGCAGCGGGCGTGCGTATGCGACCGAGATCGACCGGCCGCCGGTGTGCTTCCGTGCTCGTCACGCCCGGACCGTCGAGGTCTCCAAATGGTGGCCGTCCGCGCTGCGTCCCAACAATTGGCTTGCAGCTCGTCGCAGGTCGTTGCACCGCGTCGCTGGCTGGTCGCGCGACACACCGGTTCTCACCTGCGAAAAGTGCTTTGGGACGCCACCCGACGTGGTCGCCTCCGCCGGCGCCAAGGCCGCCATGGGGTCGGCTCTTTCTTGCTGATGACCATCCTGGTTCACAAGCGCGCTGGCGACGCGCGTACGGCTTGTCTCCGCGATCGTCTCTCGACCAAGCATCCCGGCAACCGGTGGGAACGAGGTAGGCGCCTCGGCGCCTGCTTCCGTGTCTTCAACCGGTCCCGCTTGACCAGAGCGCCCGGCCACTGACCGAGTAGATCACGAAGTTGCCGTCGCGCTGCAGTACGGCCGAGGCGCCCGGGTTGTTGTACGTGTGAAATAGAGCCAGCTGGCCCAGGCTCGCCTGTGGGCGTCACAGGGACCCACCACGACGACGACCACGACGGTGCCAACGCGAGAGGGAACGACCACGAGGACGCTGCGGATCGTCAACTCGGTGACCGAGTCCGAGAGTTGGTTCGCTACCCAACTGTGGGTGCCGTCCGAAGCGATGGCATCGGGGCCGCACCCGAAGCTCGGATCCGAAAGAATCTTCACGAGCGTTCCCGTGGAGGCGTTGAGCTCGGTCACCGAGTCGCCGCTCGCGTTCGCTACCCAGACATGGGTCCCGTCCGAGGCGACAGCATCGGGGCCGTTGAACCCGAAGGCCGCCCATTGCGTCTTTGCTCCCAGGCGCTAGCTCGTGGTGTAGTCGTAATGTCGCTGCCTCGTTCACCTGACCGCCCCTCGTCCGGGCGCCACACGATCCGCGTAGCCAGTAGCTTGGGGTCGGCGAAGGGATCAACGGTGCACAGTCGGTTGAGGCGACGATTCCGCACGTCCGGGACGATCGCCTGTGTGGCGAGCCTCTCGGTCCTCGGCGCTCTGGTAGCTGTGCCTTGGAACGCGGCCGCGGCCGCCCAGGCACGAGCGGCCACCGATCTGCCCTTGCCCAGGCCGTTCGTCACCGTCGTCGGGAGCATCCACAGTTCAACGCCGCCGACCATCGCCGATTGCGAGGTGACTTACGGCGTCTCCTGCTACGGGCCGCCCCAGTTCCACGTGGCCTACGACATGAATTCGCTCTACAAGGCCGGGGACGAGGGAGAAGGGGAGACCATCGCACTGGTCGACGCCTTCGGGTCGCCGACCATCTCCAGCGACCTCAAGGCGTTCGACACGGGCTACGGCCTACCCGCGCCGCCGTCCTTCAAGATCATCACCCCTGAGGGAAGACCGACCGGGTCCAACACATCGTGGGCCACCGAGACGTCGCTCGATGTCGAGTACGCCCACGCCATGGCTGCCGACGCCAACATCCTGCTGGTCGAGACGCCGGTCAACGAAACGATCGGCACGACCGGGTTCCCCCAGATCGTGGCGGCCGAGAAGTACGTGATCGAGCACAAGCTCGCTGAGGTCATCTCCCAGAGCTTCGGCGCCGCCGAGCATACCTTCCCCAGTTCCAAGTCGATCATGGGACTGCGCGGGGCGTACAAACTGGCCCAGAAGGACGGCGTGACGGTCCTGGCATCCTCGGGGGACCAGGGCGTATCGAGCGCCTCTAATGCGGCGGGCACCCAGTACTTCACCACGCGGGTGGTCAACTGGCCGGCCTCCGACCCGTTGGTCACGGGAGTTGGCGGCACCCAGCTGCATCTCACCCAGGCCGGGGTCCGCACCGCGCCGGACAACGTCTGGAACGACACCACCCTCCTCGGCGAGCCGGCGGCGGGTGGTGGCGGCGTCTCGTCGGTGTTCAGCCGGCCCAGCTTTCAGGCGTCGGTCTCGTCGGTCGTCGGTGCCCAACGCGGCGTTCCCGACATCGCGTTGAGCGCGGCGGTGGAGGGCTCGGCGGTCATCTACTACGACGGGTCCTGGACGATCGTCGGGGGCACGAGCGAGGCGTCCCCGTTGTTCTCGGGCATCGTCGCCATCGCCGACCAGGTCGCTGGCAAGAACCTCGGGAACCTCAACCCGGCGCTGTACGCCCTCGGGTCGGGAGCCGCCGGCCTGCCCGACATCACCAAGGGCAACAACACCGTGTCGTTCACCCAGGGCGGCACGACCCACACGGTCACGGGGTACACAGCGGTCGCCGGGTATGACCTCGCCAGCGGACTGGGCACCGTCGATGGTGCCAAGCTGGTCGCCGAGCTGGCCGGCAGCTAAGCACGAGCCGGGCGGCGGCGACAGGCGCCTGCCCGACCCCGAGTGCGGCCGTCGCATCTGGCGCCGCCGGCGGAAACCGGTCGTGGCTGGCTGGCTCTCTGCTCGTCGACCTGCGCCGCCGTCCCGTCGCCGTCCGCCGTCCCTGTCCGTGTCGGCCCCTCCATCCGGCGTCCCTTCTCCGCTAGATCCGCTCCCCGACGAGCATCGCGGGATTAACCCATCGAAGGATCCATGCAAGATGAGCGCTCTAGGGCCACTTAAGGAGGCGGACCCTCATGGAAGGATGTTTCTCGGTGCAGAGACTGAACTCCGTCTTGCCGACCTGCTGCTCATATTGTTTATAAAACGCCGCAGACATCCCGATACCGCCCGTGCCTGATGAGTCTTCCTCTCGGGCCAAGCGCCTCGCCAAGTCGATGCACTCATCGACGATCGTGCCAATGTAGTC
>JBEKNX010000485.1:0-3516 GCA_049522375.1 Acidimicrobiales bacterium
GGTCTCGACGCCAAACCGCAGGCAAAGGTCCCCTCTCTGTCCGCCACTCGCCCTCATCGAGCGCAGGGCGGCCCGCAGCGCCCGCTCAGGGTCGTCTTCGTGGCCCTCGGGAGCGCCGAAGAGCGCCACCAGGCCCTGGCCCGATACCGACGAGACGGTGCCTCCCATGGCTTCGATCTGGGCGACCACCTCGGCGAGGAGATCCCCGACCAGTTCCGCCCGTTCCTCGTGCGAGGCCGCCGGCGCCGCCCCGACGGGGCCCGACACTTCGGCTGACAGCACGCTGACCAGCCGGCGCTCCTGTCCCTGGTACGAGCTGGGCGGGCCCCCGTGCTCTCTCTCGTGGTCATCTGCCCAGCGCGCCTCCTCGACCTGGCGCGACGGCCGCAGGCCGAGTTCTCCGAGCGCCGCCTGGCAGGTTTTGTAGGTCGTCTCCGCCAGGGCGTGGCGTTTTTGCGCCCGATAGGAACGCATCAAGGCGATGGCCGCTTCTTCGCAGCTCGGGTCGTGGGCGAAGCAAGCCTCCCAGGCCCGCACGACTTCCGTCGGGGCTGGGCGGCCGTAACCCTTCGTCCGGTCGCGCGCCAGCGCCAGCCTCGCCTCCTGGCGCAACTTGTCCAGTGCCTCCCTCGGCCGCAGCGCCCAGTCGCTGTAGGGCTCGTCTTCGAGCAGGACGCCTTCGTTGGCCAGGGCAGCGGTCAATTGTTCGTCGCGCGCTGTCCCCGGGGCCATAGCCAGGCCATTTTCGAGGGCTTGGAGCTGGGACTGGAAGTCGACTTCCAAGACCGTGCCGTCCGCCCTGACCAGTCCGGCCTCAGCTACCAGCAGCCGACGCCCGTCTTCGCCCAGGTCCGACAAGGCGGCCCGGGCCATTGAAATAGCCTTGTTCAAGGCCCGCCGCGACCCCTCCGGCCCCATATGGGGGAAAAGGGCCTCCCGAGCTGCGTCCCGGGTCATCCGCCGGTCGGGGCTCACGAGCAGGAGCTGGACCAGGCGCCGGGCGCTCGGCCTCTCCCAGGGGCCGGCGGTCAGCTCACCGCGGCTGAGCGACAACGGGCCGAGCAGCCGGGCCTGCAAAACCGAACTGCGGGGGCTGGCCAGTTCAGCCATGGCGCATTATCTCACCAGTGGCCCCCGACGAGCGGTGCTTCTCAGGCGGTCCACCTATAGGGGTCGGCAGGGACCACACATCGTCATCGTCGGGGGAAGGTAATCCCCACAAGGTTCCCGTGAACGGCCGGTGGGCCCCACGGTGGGCCGGGTTCGGGAACCTTTCGGGGACCAGGGACAGGTACAAATGGGCCTGCAAGCAAAAGGGCACCCCTAATGGCATTACCCACCCAGGGGGGAGCACAGTGCACCCCCCCTTTCTCCCTCCCGGTGGGTGGCGTTGGGTCGGGAGAGGAGAGCAGCAGAGGTGACAGGTAGTGCTGGACGCGGGCCCGGCCGCTCGGTCCCGGAGGCAGTTAACCTGAGCGGGCAAGTGGCGCTCGTAACGGGGGCGGGCCGTGGCATCGGGAGGGCGATAGCCGTGGCGCTCGGAGACGCGGGCGCATCGATCGCCATCTGTGACAAGTCCGAGGAGGAGGTGGCTACGACGGCTAAGGCGGTGAGGGCGCGGGGCGGGATTGCACTGGCGGTCCCGGCAGACGTGCCCGACCTCGGCGAGGTAGAGCGCATGGTAACCGAGGTCGAGGCCGAGATGGGGCCGGTCGACCTTCTGGTAAACAACGCAGGCGTCCACGGCCCGGTCGCCCCGCTCGTCGAATCGGGGCCTGACGAGTGGTGGCAGACGATGGAGGTGAACGTCCGCGGCCTTCTCTACTGCTCCCTGGCCGTGCTCGGGGGAATGGTCGAGCGCGGCCATGGGCGCATCGTCAACCTGGCGAGCGGGCTCGGGTTCGTGGCGAGCCCCAGGCTGTCTTCGTACTGCGTGAGCGAGGCCGCCCTCCTGCGTCTGACCGAAAGTCTGGCCGTCGAGGTGAGGGACCACGGGGTGCACGCATTTGCCGTGGTGGCCGGCCTCGTCCCCACGGCAGTGGGCGAGGACGGCGCGCCTCGAAGGGCCCCGGGTACCGCCGAGGATCTGCAGGCGCTGTTCGAGCGCGGGGCCGACGTCCTACCTCAAAGAGCGGCCGGACTGGTCGTCCGCATCGCCTCGGGAGAGGCCGACGCCCTCTCCGGACGTTACATAGAAGTCCCCAACCCGCTGGCGCCGACGCGGGAGGACCTGGCCGGAACTGTGGCGAGGGCCAAAGAGATCATCGAGCGCGACCTGTTCGTGCTCCGGGACCGGGAGTGAGCAGGCCGGGCCTCGGCCCCCTCGGAAGCACAACGCCGGTACCGCCCGGCGCCCCATCTGGGCAGGCGGGAACTTTTTGGGAACCCCTGCGTGGGACGATCAAGAGCGGACTATTGGATGAGGCGTCACAACCAGCACAGACCAACGGGGGCACCGAGATTACAAAGTCCTCACGAAGTAAGCCGCCTATTGCGTCAGCCCCGGGCGTACTGCCCACGTGCTCACCATAGGAGGGACAGCCGAATGGCCGATCGCAAACCTTGCGCAACACAAAGGACAACGGGACCAAGAAGAGGAGAGAAAATGACCCCCCAGTACTCAGTCCACGACAGCCCCTCCCGGAGCTCGAGCAGGTCGCCAAGAGCTCGGCTTCATGCGGTCAAACTGACTGTGCTGGGGAGGAGCACCAGGGCTGGGGCGCTGTGCGCCCTGGTCGGCTTGGCCAGCTCCATGCTGGTAGCGCCAACCGAAGCCTCGGCTGCTCCCTTTGGCGCAGGCCCTTTCGCACAAGGGAGCGTCGTCGGCTCCCAGGCCGACCTAGCGCCCGGGACGATCTTCGTCGCCAACGGCGGCGCAAATGGTTGGGGTTCCACGGGCATAGGCCCGGGCTCCATCACCATTTACCGCCCCGGCGCGAGTGGTGACGCCCACCCGGAAGCGGTGATCACCAAAGGCATAGACGGCCCCCTCGGCCTTGCCTTCGACTCCTCGGGCAACTTGTGGGTGGCCAACTTTGAGAGTTCAGTGGTGGAGTACAGCAAGGCCGAACTTACCAAGCCTTCCCCCACCCCCGCCAGGACCATCAACTATCGCGCGGGCGGCGTTGCTTTTGACCCCTCGGGCAACTTGTGGGCCATTAACTGGGCGGCAGCGACTGGTGTCGAGTTCTCGAAAGCGAGCCTGGCCAAAGCCGTCCAACCGCGGCCCCTCTCCGTGCTCGGCGTCGGCGACGAGTGCAGCATAGCCTTCGACCCCTCGGGTGACCTGTGGGAAGGCGGCCAAGCCTCGAATCTGTACGAGTACAGCGAAGCGGCGGTCAAATCAGCCCTCAGCCCGGTCCCGAAGGTGCAGATCAACTCCTCGGACCTGGACACGCCGTGCCAGCCAGCCTTTGACCCCGAGGGTGACTTGTGGGCAGGCAACTACTCCTCCGGCACGGTGGTCGAGTTCACCAAGGAGCAACTGGCCAAGTCGGGCTCGCCGGCCCCGAAGGT
>JBEKNX010000486.1:0-3513 GCA_049522375.1 Acidimicrobiales bacterium
CCGTCCCCGGCCACCAGCACCTCGTCCCCTGGCCACAGCCTGGCGCAACTACGAACGCGAACTGGTTTCCTTGATCAAATGCGGCCAACTTGCCGCCTGATGCAAAACTTGCCTCAAACGTCCAGAAGGAGTTTTTCAAGCGCGGCTAGGCCTTCGCGCCCTTCGAGACCACCGGTTACTGCCCGGTGCCCGACGGGCATCTACCACCGGACTGTCCCCGCGTGGTGTACTTGGTCCCTGCGGCGCGTCAAGAAGGTGAGCTGATGACGAGGTCTGGAGTGTGAGGTACCGCTGGGAACATGGGGCGCGGGAACAGTGGTGGCTCGTCGGCGACGATAACTCCATCGGGGTCGCCATCATTGAACGGCCTTACCACCCGGAGCCGCCGTACACGAGGTACACGATCTCGGGACGCCTGGTCGGCCACGGCCAAGAGTTCACCAGCCTGGTCGAAGCCAGGAGGGCGGCCGAGGACATCGCCACCGCGGCAGGGCACGCCATAGCCGTTTAGGCGCCCGTGAGGCGAGCGTGCCAGCCGGGAGGCCGGGATCGTACAGCTAACAGGCCGGGCATTTTGCTCAGACCTGGGGAGACGAGCTGTGCTTGCGCCTGTCATGTTTGCCGTGCGGGCCAGAGAACTTACAACCTTGTTGTTTTTCCTGGCTATCAACGTACACTTGAGGCGCTCGTCACCTTCACGGAAAGGAGAACGGGATGAGGCTCCGCTGGATCGACTTCCCCACGTTGAGCGCCTTGTTCGACGACGACGACGCCTTGCCCGAGGAACTGGCGGTGATCACCTGGGTGCAGTCCATCGGGGAGGCCAGGGAGAAGTTTTGTTTGATCGGGCAGGTCATGCGGTCGTCCCAGGCCGACTTCTGGAGCTTGGACGATGCCAAGGCGGCGGCCGAGGAGACGGCGCACGCGGCCGGGACCGACCTGTCGCAGGCTTAGCGGGCTTTTGAAAGTGCCGTTTTGAGCGTGATGAGCCTGGCACCGGTGCTGGGAGCAAACGCCGTCCCAGCCACGAAAGGCACCGCGGTCGGCGACGAACTACGCAACTGTCGATGGCATAACCCTTCGCCTGGTCCGAGACAACTGGAACGGCGATCAATGCGGCGTCAGTAACGCCCGGTCAAGGGTGCCCGACCGGTGACGTTAGACCTGGCGGCTAGAGCCATAGCGGCGCTCTCTGGCTGCGAAACTTCGCAGCGCCCGCAAGAAGTCAAGCCACCACCGCGCCGGACCGGTGCTCGATGGCCTCAGTCGCGCTGCCGGCCACGGTCACCACCCGGGCCAGGCCGACCAGCTGGAACACCCTGCTGATAGACGGTCTGGGGGCGCAGACGACGACGGTGCCTCCCAGCTCACGGATACGCTTTGCGGCACCGATCAGGGCGCCGATCCCAGCAGAATCGATAAAGGGTACGGCTGATAACTCGAAGACCACCAGCTTCTTGCTGGGCAACAGGCCAGCGACAGCCTCACGGAACTGGGGCGCAGACGCCTGTTCGAGGTTGCCCTCCAGGTGGCACACCAGAGCGAGACCAACTTCCTCGCACCTTACGAGCACGGCTGTCCCCCCGGTCGGGCCTGGCACCAGGTCCCAGCGCTATCCTGCACCCCCATTGTGACGCCAAGCGCGAAGCAGGCTAAGAGCTGGGTAAGTCCAGCCGGTGATGAAAGTTACTCAGAACGGGAAGACGGACCGGGGAAGAACGCCCCCGGCCACTTGGGCCGTGCCTTGGGCCTGTGGCCGGTCCTGGGACCAGCCAAGACGGCTTGGCGGTAGAGGTGGGAGCGACCGGCAAGGTTCCCGAAAAGAGGACATATCCGCAGGCTGGTCGGCTTATGCAAGGCCGGCCAAGGGCCGGCCAGGACGACTCACCTCTCTCATCGGGTTCGAGCGACGACCCACGGACCTCATAGGACCATCACAATTACGTCGACAGCCACTCACAAAGACGTGGCAAAGATCACGAGTAGGGACACCGAGGGACCGACCGAGGAGGACCGATGACCCACGAAACGCAACGACGGAAGCACTGGTACCTGGGGAGCATCACTGCGTTGGTGGCGACGTTGGCGGTGGTAGCGGGCTCACTAGCCGCTACCGCCGCACCCGCGTCGGCCAACGGCTGGTACCGCCACCACGGCAGTACGACCACGACCACGTCAACTACCATTTCAACCACACCGACGACTACGACATGGACGACGGCTACGCCGTCCGGGAAGCCGGGCGTGCGCGGCTTTGCCGGCCCTCCGGGGATCCGGTTCTGCCTTGTCCGCCAGCACCGTAGGCGTGGTCACGGCTGGATATGGGTAACGACCCGTACCCGCTGCGTTATCAAGGCCCACGGCCAGGGTGCAGGCAACGGCAAGGGTGGCCATTACTACTCGACCACCACCACTTCGTCGACCACCACTTCGTCGACCACCACCTCGTCGACGACCAGCACCACGTTGGCCGCCGCTAACTGCACCGCCGCCGAGAGCGGGACGCCCCTGAGCCGCACAGGCTGGGTGGCCAGCACCAATGCTCCTTCGACCGGTGCCGACCTGCCCGCCAATGCTCTGGACGGCAACCTGGCCACGCGGTTCAGCACCGACGAGCCCGAGGCCTCGGGGCTGTACTTCGAAGTAAAGCTGGCTTCGGCCCAGACCTTCGACGAGCTGGAAATGGACGTGCCCAACTCGACGACCGACTACGCCCGGGGTTACAACGTAGAGGTTTCCAGTAACGGCACGACCTGGACCACCGTGGCCACGTGCACGGGCACCGGCTCACCCGAGATCGTGAGCTTCCCGGCCCAAACCCAGCAGTACGTCGAGGTCGTCCTGACCTCGGGCAACCCCTCGAACTACTGGTGGTCCATCGACGAGTTCAATCTCTTCAACGGCTAACTGGGCTCATAGACCCATCCCCCCAAGGCCCCGGGCCTCGGCACTCAGCGGTGCCCGGGGCCCGAGGGCTTGTCCGCCAGATCGGGGGGCACGTCGGTCTTGGAACCCCGGTCTGGTCCCGCGCTACATAGCCGACCGGGTTTGCCACGTGAACGTGGCGTTGGTTCAGACTGGGTAAACAGTCCCGAGAGCGTTGGCTACGCCCCTACCCAACTTGGGCCGGTTTCCCTTGCCGGCGGCCGGACAGTCAGCACCCCCGGCGGGGGCCGGTGCCACTACGATGCAAGAGCGGATTTATGGACAAGGCCCTAACCAGGCAGAGCGCGACAGTGGCCAGTTCAGGGACCTCCTGGATGGAGCTGGCGCGCTGCCGCGAGTTGCCCGCAGAGGTGTTCTTCCCGAGCGACGGGTCCGGGGTCGAGGTCGCCCGCCGCTACTGTGCCGAGTGCGTTGTGAGTGGCCCGTGCCTGGAGTACGCCCTGGCGAACCGCATCGAGCACGGAGTCTGGGGAGGCGCCTCCGAGCGCGAGCGCCGCCGCATCGCCCGTAGCCGACGTTCCTTGGCTTATACCGGCCGCGCCATGGCGCAACCGCGACAAGGAGACG
>JBEKNX010000487.1:0-3497 GCA_049522375.1 Acidimicrobiales bacterium
ACGATGGGGTCGTTGCCGGGGCTCACGCCCGTGAGGTCCTCCAGGTAGTCCGCCACAGGGCCGGGGCCGGCCCCGGCCGGGGCCTCGGCCCACGCGTCCACCAGCACCAGGCCGGCGTCTCGGACCAGCGCCGGCAGGGTAGCTCCCACGTCCGGGTGGCGGGCGCCGGGCATAGACAGGGGCATCCCGTCGACACGCCCGGCCGAGGTGATGGGCTCTTGGGCCACCAGCCAGCCGCCTGGACGGGTCACCGACGCCATGCGCACCAGGACGGCCAAAGGGTCGATGACGTGCATCAACAGGAAGCGGCAGTACGCCAGGTCGACTTTCTCCGGCAGGACCAGGTCTTCGGCGGCCTGGGTAATGGCCACGACCTGGGCTTCGCCCGCCTCGGCGGCGGCCTCGGCCACCTGGTCCCTGCGGGCGGGGTCGATATCGAGGGCGTACACGCGCCCCCGGTGGCCCACCACCGCGGCCAGTGCCACGGTCACGTCGCCTCCGCCCGCTCCGACGTCGGCACAACGCCAGCCGGTGCTCAGGCCCAACCGGTCGAGGGCCGTCTGCAGAGGGCGGCGGTAGACATCGTTGCGCAGGTTCAACTCGGCCACTCGGCCAAACCGTAGTCAAACGGTGAGGCGGAGGCATGGAGAGGGTGACAGCCCTTCACCCACTCAGGGCGGTTCTACAGACGCTCAAGGCGCGACCAGGGGCGCACAACGGGCAAGGCGCTTTAGAATCCGGCGCGAGTCCGCTGACAAGGGGAGGATAAAGCCATGGAACTGGCGGCGCTGGGGTCGACGAGCGTTCTCCGCGATGCGGACGTGATGAGGTCCCGGGAAAAGGCACGCCAAGCCCGCTTCCGCGGGCTGCTCGTGGTCCTGGTCGTGGTCGGCGTCCCGGTAATAGGCCGGACCGCCGCCGGCGTGGTCCGCTATGTCCAGGGGAATTATGCCGCCGCCGCCGGCGACTTCCACTGGCCTCATCCCGGCATCTCTTCGTCTTTTGCCCCGTACGTGCCCGGGTTGCTCCTCGTGGTCCTGCTCGGGTTCGTGCTGGGCGGCCCATTGCTCATGGCGGGCCGGTCACCTCACGTCCTGTACCGGCCCGAGGAAATAGGCATAGGTCTGGCCGACGTGGTGGGCGCCGACGTCGTCGTCGAAGAAGTCATCAAAACCCTCAACCATTTCCTCGGCCATCGCACTTTCGAGGAGCGGATGGGCGGCACCGCTCGGCGCGCCGTGCTTTTCGAGGGCCCTCCGGGGACGGGCAAGACCTACATCGCCAAGGCGATGGCGGCCGAGGCGGGCGTGCCCTTCCTGTTCGTGTCCTCGTCGGCGTTCCAGTCCATGTACTACGGGCAGACGAACCGCAAGATACGGTCCTATTTCCGGGCCCTGCAGCGCTATGCCCGGCGCGAAGGCGGCGCCATCGGTTTCATCGAGGAGATCGACGCCATCGGCGCCGCCCGGGGCGGCCTGGGGGCCGGGCCCGGCCGTGAGGGCATCGCCGGCGTAGTCAATGAGCTGCTCATACAGCTGCAGTCCTTCGACGTGCCACCGTTCGGCCGCAGGGTGCGCAACGCTTTTATCGACGCGGCGAACCGCTGGCTACCCCCTTCCCGTATATTGCGCAAGCGCGTCCTGGCGCCGGCCAATTTCCTGGTGATAGGGGCGACCAACCGCGCCTCTGACCTCGACCCGGCGCTGCTGCGGCCGGGCCGTTTCGACCGCACGATACGGGTCGACGTCCCCAACCGGGTCGGGCGCCGCGAGATCATCGACTACTACCTGGCCCGTAAAGCCCACAACGCCGAGCTCGACGAGCCCGGTAAACGGGACAACCTGGCCGCCTCGACGTTCGGCTATTCGCCCGTCATGCTCGAGCACCTCTTCGACGAGGGGCTGGTGTGGGCGCTGCGTGCCGGACGGGGTGAAATGAGCTGGGAAGACGTGCAGAAAGCCCGGATGACCGAGGAACTCGGCTTGGCCCAGCCCGTGATCTACAACGAGGTGGAGCGTCGGGCCATAGCCACCCACGAAGCGGGCCATGCCACGGTCGCCCACTTCGCCGCCCCTGGTCGCAACCTCGATGTCCTTTCGATCATCAAGCGCCGTGAAGCCCTGGGCTTGCTGTCGCATTCGGGCGCGGAGGAGCGTTTCACGCAAACTCGCAGCGAGTGCGAGGCGCTATTGCAGATCGCCATGGGCGGGATGGCCGCCGAGGAGATTTTTTTCGGGGAAGCCGGGACCGGCCCGTCCGGCGACCTCGTCGGGGCGACGCGCCTGGCCGCCCAGATGGTGGGCGCCTACGGCATGGCGGGCAGCCTGATCTCGCTGGAGGCGTCCCGTGCCCCGGGCGACCTGGTGAGCAAGGTGCTCTCCGACGAACCCAGCCGTCAGGCGGTGGATGCCTTTTTGGCTTCCGCCCGCAACGCCGCCCGCGACATCCTCCTGGCTCAACGGCACGTCGTCGAAGCGCTGCGCGACGCTCTGCTCGAGCGCGACGAGCTCATCGGGGACGAGATAGCCGCGGTCATAGCCCAAGCGTCGCCGGGCGGCCCGGCCGTTGTCCCTCCACCGGCACCGGTGATCGACGTCCGCTACCCGGCCCCTGACGATGAGCCCTCGGTGGCGACGCACTGACCACGGCGCATTGGACCGGCCCTTCAGGGCCACAGGCGGTGGCGCCCGAGGGCGTGGGCCAGTAGCTCGACCTCCTCATCGGTGTGGGCGGCGGACAGGCTGACCCGTAAGCGGGAACGACCGGGGGGGACGGTGGGAGGCCGTATGGCCGGTACGAACAGGCCCTGGTCCAGCAGGGCGGCCGACGCTTCGAGGGCGGCCCGTTCCGTGCCGACCACAACGGGCACGATGGGCGAGCGCGCCCTCTCGGGCCGCCTGAAGCGGTCGGCGTAGCCTTCCAGCCGCTGGACCAGGGCCGCCCCTTCGGCCGAGCGCGTGACCTCCAGTGCCGCCTGGGCGGCAGCGGCATTGGCGGGCGCCAGCGCCGTGGTGAAGATAAAGGGACGCCCCCGGTTGACCAGCATTTCGGTCATCACCCGGGCGCCGGCCACGAAGCCCCCGAGGCTGCCCAGGGTTTTTGACAGGGTCCCCACCCGCAGGACCTCGCACGCCAGCGGGCCCACATGGGGCGCCAGGACCGAATGCGCCTCGTCCAGTACGAGCAGGGCGTCGTGGTCGGCACAGGCTTGCGCCAGTTCTTCGACCGGGGCGCGGTCGCCGTCCATGGAGAACACGGCGTCGGTGACCACGATGGCCCGCCCCGTCCACGAACCGAGCAGCTCCCGGACAGTGCCGGCGTCGGCATGGGGGAAGAGCTCCACGCGGGCGCCCAGGGCACCGGCCAGACGGCACCCGTCGATTATCGAGGCGTGGTTGTCTTTGTCCGAACAGATGAGCACTTGCGGGCCGGCCAGGGCGGAGAGGGTACCCATGTTGGCGCTGTACCCGGTCGGGAAAACGATGGCCGCTTCGGTG
>JBEKNX010000488.1:0-3481 GCA_049522375.1 Acidimicrobiales bacterium
CCGCCGACGCCACCATCTGCGCCGTCCGGGGCAACAGGGCGCTGGGCGACTGGAAGTAGTTGGACAGTCGCTGGCGCAGCGACTTCGCCTTGCCCACATAGATGACCCGACCGTCCCGGTCACGGAACTGGTATGAGCCGGGGGCGTCAGGTATGGCCCCGGTGGGAGGTCGTTCGAGCACTCACTCCAGTTTGGCGCGAACCAGGGCCTGCCTGGCGCGAACCAGCGTGGGCGGCGCCATTCACACAACCATCACATTTGTCTACCAAACCATAACATTTGCCTTCACACGACCATCATACGTGGCCCAAAAGGCCGTCATAAAACCCGGCGAAGATAACGCCCAAGACCCGAATAGCAATTGACCGAGGAGGACCAATGCGTTATCAAATGCGACGCCGGCCGGGCTGGTACGCGGGGGCTGGTGCTGCTTTCGTGACGACACTTGCACTACTGGCGGGCTCCCTGGCCGCCAGCACGGCCCCGGCTTCGGCTGACAACACCACCACCACCGACCCGTCCGCCACGACCGTCCCGGCGTCCGCGGACGTTTCCGGGGCCGGCCTCCTCTGGATAAAAGAGGGTTCCGCCCACCTGATCGCCGAGCGGGTGAGCTCTCTGGACGCCGCCATTAAGGCCGTCGAGGGGCGCAGCTTCCTGGGCTCGGACGGCACCACGCTGGTCAACGGCATGAACGCCGACATAAGCGGCTTGCAGGCCCTGGGCCAGAAGATCGCCGGCGACACCACCGTGGCCCAGGCCGAGGCCGACCGGGAGCTGATATTCACCCAGTTCCGCGTCTACCGCCTTGTCCTACCGGTGGTCAGTGACGTTTCCCAGACCGACCGCATCGTGAACGTCTACCTGCCGGCGGTGCAGGACGCCATCACCAAGCTGGAGGCGGACGAGAACTCGTCCAACCAGGACGTGCTCGGCCCGATCATCGCCAATATGCAGGCGCAGGCCCAGCTGGCCGCCTCGGCCACCAACGGCCTTTCGGCCGAGCTGCTGGCCTTCACGCCGGCCGAGTGGAACGCTGACCACGGCTTGCTCAACGGCCCGGCCACCGAGCTGCGCATCGCCGACCGGGCGCTGCAGGCGGCGTACAACGACATCCGGGAAGCGGAGAACTACCTGCGCTGGCACCACGCTCCTCCCACCACCTCGTCGACCACCACCTCGTCGACCACGACCTCGACCACCCAGGCCGCTCCTGACTGCTCGGCCACGGTGGCCGGTACGGCTCTCAGTCGCACCGGCTGGGTGGCCAGCACCAACGCCCCCTCGGGCAGCGGCGATGTGCCCGCCAAGGCTCTGGACGGCAACCTGAAGACTCGCTTCAGCACCGACAAGGACCAGGCCCCGGGCCTGTACTACGAAGCGGACATGGGTTCTTCGCAGGCCTTCGACGAGCTAGAGATGGACGTCCCCAATTCGCCCACCGACTACGCCCGGGGCTACAACGTCGAGGTGTCCGGCAACGGCAGCGCCTGGACCACGGTGGCCAGCTGCACGGGCACCGGGACGCCGGAGACCGTGAGCTTCCCGGCCCAGACGGCACAGTACGTCGAGGTCGTCCTGACCGCCTCCAACAGCCAGTGGTGGTGGTCGATCGACGAGTTCAACCTCTACACCGCTACCTCGTCGCCGACCACGACCACGTCCACCACGACCACGTCGACGACCACGTCCACCACCTCGACCACAGTGCCGCCCACGACCACCACGACGTCTAACGCGGACCTGGACCGGGCCAAGGCCTACGGCGCCCGCCAGGTCTCGGACCGCATTAGTTCTCTGGACTGGGCCATCAAGACGGTCCAGGGCGAGCCCTTCCTGGGCGGGGACGGCACCACGCTGGTGGACGGCATGCAGGCCGACATTTCCGCTCTGGAGGCCCTCGGCACGGCCATCGCCGGTGACACGACGGTGCCAGAGGTGGACATCAACATCGATGCCGTCTTCGGCTTACGGGTCTACGACCTAGTGCTCCCGGTCATGGGCGACGTCATCCAGACCGACCGGGTCACCAATGTGCGCGTCCCCGCCCTCAACCAGGACATGGCCACGCTGAAGGGCGACCTCAACTCCTCGAACCAGGGAGTGCTCGGGCCACTGGTCAACGACATGCAGACCCAGGTGCAAACGGCAGCCTCGGCGACCGCAGGGCTCTCGGCCCAGCTGCTCTCCTACACCCCGGCTCAATGGGACGCCAACCACGGGCTGCTCGACAATGGAGGCACCGACATCCGGACCGCCAACCGGGCCCTGGACGTCGCCAACAATGACCTGCAAAAGGCGGAGCGGTACCTCCGTACAGGGTTATCCCGCCACCACCGCCGCTGATCGGCACCTGGCCCACTGATCACCCCCGGAAGCCCCCGGTTGGGCAACTCGGCACCCGTGCCGGTCCCGCCGGGGGCTTCAACACGTCCACCGCCCGGCGGCCCGGCCCGCTTCGGCCCTGGCCCGCTTAGGCCCGGCGCCCCGGGCCTGCTCAGCGTGCCTGCAGCACCCGCTCCAGGAACACAGCCGTGTGGCTCTCGGGGCATTTGGCCACTTCCTCGGGCGTGCCTGCCGCCACCACCGCGCCACCCCCGGAACCGCCTTCGGGGCCGAGGTCTATCAACCAGTCGGCCGTCTTTATGACGTCCAGGTTGTGCTCGATGACTATCACCGTGTTGCCTTGTTCCACCAGGCGGTCGAGCACTCCGAGCAACTTGCGGACGTCCTCGAAATGCAGGCCCGTAGTGGGCTCGTCGAGCACGTACAGCGTCCGGCCGGTCGACCGTTTGGAAAGCTCCGAGGCCAGTTTTATCCGCTGCGCCTCCCCGCCGGAAAGGGTCGGCGCCGGCTGGCCCAGTTTCACGTAACCCAAGCCCACGTCGACCAGGGTCCGCATGTGGCGGGCGATGACGGGCTGGTTGGCAAAATAGTCGGCCGCTTCCTCGCACGGCATGTCCAGGACATCGGCGATGTTTTTGCCCTTGAAGGTTATGTCGAGGGTGTCACGGTTGTAGCGGGCGCCCTTGCACACCTCGCACGGCACATAGACGTCGGGCAGGAAGTGCATTTCGATCTTGATGGTGCCGTCCCCCGAGCAGGCGTCGCAGCGCCCCCCGGCCACGTTGAACGAAAAGCGCCCGGGCTGGTAGCCCCGTACCTTGGCCTCGGTCGTACTGGCGAAAAGCCGCCGGATATAGTCGAAAACGCCCGTGTAGGTGGCGGGGTTGCTTCGCGGCGTGCGGCCTATGGGCGACTGGTCGACATCGACCACCTTGTCGAAGGCTTCCATCCCCTCCACCCGGCGGTGGCGGCCGGGGACTTCCTTCGATTTATAGATGCGTTGCATCAAAGCCCGCAGCAATATGTCGTTGACCAACGTGGACTTACCCGAACCGGATACCCCGGTCACGACCACCAGGCAGCCCACGGGGAACTCGGCGTCCAGCTCACGCAGGTTGTGCTCCTTGGCGCCGCG
>JBEKNX010000489.1:0-3481 GCA_049522375.1 Acidimicrobiales bacterium
CCGCGGTGGCCCTGCTCGGGCCGGTGCTCGTGAGCCTCGTCGAGCTGCTCATCCGCCCGCCGCTGCTGGCACTGAGCGGGGTGGGGGGCCGCCTGGCGCTCGCCGACATCCGGAGACGCCCACGCCGGCTGGCCTCCGCGGTCTCCGCCGTCGCCCTCGCTGTCTCCTTCATCGGCGCCGAGTACTTCATCGACGTGACCCTGACCCACGGTGTAGTGGTGCAGGGCCGCCAGCGTCTCAGCGCTGACGCCGTGGTGTCGGCGCCCGGCCCCGGGCTCGCCCCAAGCGCACTCGGGGCGATCAGCGCCCAGCCAGGGGTGTCCAGCGCCGTCGGGCTAATTCCGACAACGGTGTTCGTGCCCGACCCCGGCAATGCCTCGGCCTTGGCCGAGGCGGTGACGCCCGGCGCTCTCAACGCCGTGCTCGACCTGCACGTCGTCTCCGGCAGCTTCGATGGCTTCGCCCCCGGCGACATCGCCCTCAGCAGGGCCGTCACCGGCACAGACGCCGTCGAAGCGGGCGTCGGCGACACGGTGATCACGCTCACGTAAGGCTCCCCAGACCTGCTCGTCGAAATTCCCCACCCGTGGGCCTGTCGGTGGACTGACCATCCACCACTGAGGGTGGCCCCCCTCCGAGGCTCGTGGTTGTTCCGCAACCACACCCCGGAAGGGAGACCACCCTCCATGTTCACAGGAGAAGAAGACGTGCAAGCAACCGCACTTCGGGCGCGCGGCTGGTCGATATCGGCCATCGCCCGCCACTTGGGCCGGGACCGCAAGACCGTCAGGGACTACCTGTCCGGCAAGCGGGCCCCCGGCGAGCGCAAACGGTCGGAGGCCGACCCCTTCGACACCGTGGCCGCCTACGTCGCCCAGCGCCTGGCTGACGACGCCCACGTGTGGGCGAGCGCCCTGTACGACGAGGTCGTCGCCCTCGGCTACCCGCTCAGTTACCAGAGCTTCACCCGCTCGCTGCGGGCCCGGCGCCTGCGCCCGCACTGCGAGGCGTGCGCGGGCGTGAAAGGCCGCGACACGGTCGAGATCGCCCACCCCCCGGGCGCAGAATGCCAGTGGGACTGGGACGAGCTGCCCGACGCCCCCTGGGGCGGCGACGCCCACCTGCTGCTCGGGGCCCTTCCCTACTCCGGCAAGTTCCGGGGCGCCTTCGCCGAGGCCGAGGACCAGGCTCATGTCATTTCCGGTATCGACACCGTGCTGCGAGGCTTGGGCGGCACGGCCCGCGCCTGGCGCTTTGACCGCATGGGGACCGTGGTCGAGCCCGGCAGCGGCCGCCTGCGAGCCAGCTTCGCCCCGGTGGCCAAGCATTATTCGGTCACGGTCGTCGCCTGCCCGCCCCGGCGGGGCAACCGCAAGGGCTCGGTCGAAAAGTCCGTGCACTTTGCCACCCAGCGCTTCTGGCGCACCATGAGCGCTACCACCATCGAAGCCGCCCAGGCCCAGCTCGACCGCTTTTGCGAGGTAATTGCTGACAAAAGATCCCGGCCGCTGGCCAAGCTGGAGGAGGCCATGGGGCCCGAGCAGGCGAGCGCCTACCTGGCCCAGCGCGGGCTGGCAAGGCCCACCGTCGCCCTACTGGCCGGCTTCGAGGACCTCTTGGGGTTGCCGGCGGGGCCCTACCCGGCCACCGTCGAGGTCTCCCGGCCCGTCGGGCCCAGCTCCCTGGTCAACTTCGAGGGCAACCACTACGGCGTGCCGGTGGGCTTTTCCGCCCAGGTGGTGACGCTGCGGCACCGGCTCGGCTCGGCGACGCTCGAGATCGTTTCCCCCGCCGGGGTGGTACTGGCCAGCCACCAAAGGGCCCGGCCCGGGGCTGGGCGGGTCGTACGCGCCCCCGGGGACAAGGCCGCCCTGGAAAAGGCCGTCCTGGCCCAGTTCTCTACCGCTGCTCCCTGCCGGGCCAAGGCCAACCGGCCCCCCTCCGCCGCGGCCCGCGCCGAAGCGGCCAAGGTGCTGACTGCCCATCACGCCCCCAACGTCGTCGTCGACCTCGGCTCCTACCAGCGCCTGGTCGATGCCATGGGGACCACAGAGGAGGCCCGCGGTGAGCGCTGACACCTACCAAGCCCTACGGGGCCACCTCGCCCAGCTGCGCCTGGTGGCGGCAGCAGAGGCCCTGCCCGGCGAGCTCGACCACGCCCGGGACGCCAAGCTCACCCACACCGCCTTCCTGGAACGGCTATTGGCCATAGAAGTCAGGGCTTCTTTGGCCCGGCGCCAGGCCCTGCTGGAGCGTTTCGCCAAACTGCCCGCCCCCTGGGCGCTGGCCGATTTCGACTTCGACGCCCAGCCGAGCCTGGACCGCAAGCTCATAGAGGACCTGGCCACGCTGCGGTTCTTGGACGACGCCACCAACGTGCTGTTCATCGGCCCGCCCGGCGTCGGCAAAACGATGTTGGCCGTCTGCTTGGCCCGTTTAGCCGTCGAGGCCGGTTACCGCAGCTTCTACACCACCGCCGCCGACCTGGCGGCGCGTTGCCACCGGGCCGCCCTGGAGGGCAACTGGGAGCAAATAATGCGCTTTTACGCCAACCCGCGTCTATTGGTGATCGATGAAGTTGGCTACCTGCCGCTGGCCCAGGAGGCCTCCGCCGCGCTCTTCCAGGTCATCTCCCGGCGTTACCTGCGGGGCTCTGTCTGCCTGACCACGAATTTAGCGGTCGGCCAGTGGGCCAAGGCCTTCGGGGAGGACACATCTGTCGCCGGGGCGATGCTGGACCGCCTGCTGCACCGCTCGGTAGTCATCAGCGTCTCGGGCGATTCTTATCGCATGCGCGCTCACCGGGCGCGGGCCGAGCGGCTCCGGGGAGGCCAGAAGTGAGCGCTGAGGGCCTCGGCTCGGGCCCTCCCGCGTTGCATAGGTGTATGGTTTGTCGCGCACCATGAGAGAGCCTCGTCGAGACCATTACATAGAGCCGGCTACCGGGGACGATTCCCGCGTCGTCCTCGACGCTGCCATCGAGAGCCTCGGCACCCTGAGAGGCCTGGAATGGGTGGGCGACGCCGGCGCCACATTGCACCTGATCGCCAGCCTCGTGGCCGAAGCCCGCTCTCGGGTCCCCCGGGCGGTCGCCGACGCCAGGGACCAGGAGTACTCCTGGGCGCAGGTCGCCGACCTGTTGGGCGTCACCCGGGCCAGCGTGTGGCAACGTTACGCCGGCCGCACGGCGCAGGACAGGACCCCTCTCGAGCCCGACTGAGCACGACCGACGTGGTGCTGGGGGAACGCTGGACAACGCCCCCAGCACCACCTAACGTGGTGGTGGCCACAGTCCACCGGCAAGTTCACCTGGGGAATTCCGGTGAGCGACACTGGGGAATTTCGGTGAGCGGCGTCATGTGCCCCGGCTCCGGCCATAGCCAGCACCACGATGATCGCCTCGGGGCCGTACGCCACCGAGGTCAGGGCGTCGAGCGACAGGGCGGAGAGCCCCTCGACCGGGGTGATCTGCTCCTTGGAT
>JBEKNX010000490.1:0-3473 GCA_049522375.1 Acidimicrobiales bacterium
CGGCCAGATCCGGATCGATGCCGTGCCTGCGGCCATCAACCCGGCAGCCACGAGGAAACCTAGGGTGAGCCCGAAGGCGTCGGCGACGGCGCCCCATACGACGGCGCCGAGGCCCTGTGCGCCGTAGAGCACCATTTGGTAGACGGACAGCCCGCGGGCGCGGACCCAGGCCGGCAAGAAGAGCTGGAGCGAAGTGTTCACCGTCGCCAGCACCACCACCCAGGCCATCCCAGCCGGGACCAACACGACGACGACCACGATCGTTGGCCGCAGCAAGATCACGGCTAGGAGGGCGGCGGCGAAGACCCCGCCCGCCAGCCCGAAAAGGATGTTCGCCGACAGCCGGGCGCGCCCTTTGGAGAGGAGCGGGGCGCCTGCGATGGCCCCGATGCCAAGCGCCGCGAGCAGCAGCCCGTACCCGCCCGAGCCGAGCCCCAAGTGGCGGCTCGCCACTAAGGGCAACAGTCCCCACAGAGCGCTCGCCGGGACCAGGAACAGCGCCGCCCGGAGCAGGATCCGACGGACGACGGGGGCGTAGCGGACATAGCGGCCGCCGGCCCGGAGCGCAGACAAGAACCGCTCCGGGAGCTGGGGCGTGGTGTCCGCGGCTGGCCGCCAGAGCACGACGACAAGGCCGTAGACGAGGAACGTCGCCGCGTTGAGGGCGAAGACGGCTCCGACTCCGATACCCGCGATCAGGACACCTGCGATCGCCGGTCCCACCGCCCGGGCGATGTTGACGTTGATCGAACTGAGCTGGGCCGCGGCGGGAATCTGGTCACGGGGCACGAGCTCGGGCAGGAGCGACTGGTAGGCGGGGGTGACCAAGACCGAGCCGCTGCCGATCACGAACGTGAACATGAGCAGAAGACCAGGCGAGATCTGACCTGCGATCGTGAGAGCGGCGAGCGCAGAACCGGCGACCGCCAGCCCGCCTTGGACGGCGATCAGCAACCGGCGGCGGTCGAGGGTATCGGCCAGGACGCCACCGACGATGCCGAACATCACGTCCGGGAGCATGTCAGCCGTCTGGACGAGCGAGACGAGGATGGCGGCGTTGGCGGCGTGCACAAGGAGCCATTGAGCGCCGACCGTCTGCATCCAGGTACCGATGTTGCTGACGAGGGAAGCGAGCCACAGCGACCGGAAGACCGTGCGCCGAAGGGGAGCCCAGGTCGACGAAACTGCCTGCCCGTTACTCATAGCGCGCGTCCTCGTTACTGGCACGGCTCAAGGGTTATGCCCCGTTCTCAGCGCCAACCCCGATCGTGGCATACCAGGTATCGGTGGCGGCGGCGAGGGCGGCAGCGAGGTCGGCCTCATGGCCGAGCGAACCGAGACCTCGGGCGAGGGCCGCCAGGGCGCTCCACACCGTCGTAAGAGTGGCTCGCTTTCCCGTGTGGTTGACCCTCAGGGCGTCTGCGGCCAGGGGCCCCGGAGCGGTCCCGATCGGCATGGCAAGCTCCTCCGCGGCAGCCAGCGACGCGCTGACAAGTACCCGCGCTCCCTCGGCCGGGGCACGCACGAGCGTGGCCACCGAGGCGGCCTCGGCGACTTGGCGGGCCCACGGCTCGAGCCCCAGGGGCGCCAGCCCGGCCCGCGTGGCGGCGCTGGCGGCGCGGTGGCGGGCCACCACCCGGTCCAGGCCCTCCGCCCTGACGCGTTCCATGGCCGCGCCGAGCGCTCTGGTCTCCAGGTGGGCCGGGATGACGGGCAGCACGGAGCGGCCGGCGCCGGACCAGCGGTCGCGCCAGTCCAGCAAGGACAGCACCGAGCCCCGCCACGGGGAGGGACGTGCGGCCAGAGACGCCCAGGCACCGGGGCTGACCGTGACCACGCTCACGCCCGACGGCCCGGCCAGCGCCTTCTGGGCGCTGAGCACCACCAGGTCGACCTGCCAGGCGTCGATGGCCAGCGGCTCGGCCCCAACGGAGGCCACCGCGTCCACCACGACCAGGGCCCCCTGGGACCGGGCCACCCGAGCTATGGCGGCCAGGTCGTTGACCACACCGGTGGCGGCTTCGGCGTGCACCACACTGACCACGTCCACCCCGCCCCCGCGCTCCAGCGCCTCTTCGACCTGCTCGGGCCGCACGGCGCGGTCGAACGGCACGACTAGGTCTTCCACCTCGGACCCGGCTTCTGACAACCATGCCCCGAAGGTGGCCCCGTAAGGGCCACTGACGAGGTTGAGGGCGCGGGCACCGGACCGCCCCAGGCCCCGGGCCGCCGCCTCCAGGAACACGGTGGCCTCGCCCTGCAGGACCAGCGTCGTCTGCTCGGTGCTTATTACCTCACGGCAGAGGTCCTCTATGCCGGCGTACTCCGCCGCGCTGACGGGGGCGATGTCGAGCAGGTCGGGACGGTTCATGCTTTCTCCTCCCGGAAGTGGCAGGCGGCCAGGCGGCTGCTCCCGGCTGGGGCGGGCAAGAGCTGGGGCAGCTCCTCCGCACATACCGCCTCCGCCCGGGGACAACGGGGATGGAACGGGCACCCGGTCGGACGCGCCGTCATGCTCGGGGGCTCGCCCTTGAGCCCCGCCCCCACCCGGTCGGGAGCGGGCCGCAGGCGGGGTGCCGCCGCCAGCAGGGCCCTGGTATAGGGGTGGCGCGGGTCGGCAAAAATCTCGTCCTTTCCCCCAATTTCGACAATTCGGCCCAGGTACATCACGGCGGCCCGATCACAGACATGGCGCACGGCGGCCAGGTTGTGCGAGATCAGGACGATCCCGATCCCGAGCCGGTCCCGTAGGTCGGCAAAGAGGGCGAGGATGGCAGCCTGCACGGAAACGTCGAGGGACGAGATCGGCTCGTCGGCCACTACGGCCCGAGGTTCGACGGCGAGGGCCCGGGCTATGGCGAGGCGCTGGCGTTGGCCACCCGAGAAGGACGAAGGGTAACCGTCCAGAGCGGCTTCGGGCAAGCCGACCAGGGCCATGAGCTCCCGGCAACGGTCCTCGAGCGCACCGCCGCGGGCCAAGCCATGGAACAACAGCAGCTCCTTTAGGACCGAGCGCACGGAAAGCCGGGGATTGAGGGAGGAGTAAGGATCCTGGAAAACGAGCTGAACGGCGCGGTGCTGCTGGAGGGTGCGCCGGGGAGGGAGCGCCACTCCCCGGAGGGAGACGGTCCCCGAACCCGGGCGCAACAGCCCGGCCAGACATTTGGCCACGGTCGATTTCCCACAGCCCGATTCGCCGACGATGCCGAGAGTCTCGCCCTCCCGCAAGGTGAAGCTCACGTCCTCGACGGCGACGAGCCGGTGCCGCGGACCGGCGGGGAAGGAAACGTGCAAGCCGTCCGCGGCCAGCAGGGGCCCGGCCGACCGCGGTCGGGCGGCGGCGGGCGGCGGGACGGCAAAGGCCCCGTCCAATGGGGGGCCCTGTCCGGGGCTCACCCTGCGATCACCCGTTCAGGGTACTTGCAGGCCGTGCCCCGGGCCCCCTCCCCAGCGGCCCCCTCCCCCTTGTCCCA
>JBEKNX010000491.1:0-3463 GCA_049522375.1 Acidimicrobiales bacterium
TGCTTGGTTGGCGGCGGCAGCGTTGTCGGTGACGAGGAGTCCGCTGGGCGCGCCGAGCCGCAGCCGCCTGTCGATATCGCAATCGCGAAGAGCACCGCCACCGCTCCTGCTCGCGTGGTCGTCATGGGACGAGTGCAGTGCATGCTGGGGGGCGTCGAAGTGTCATTAGGTGCGCCGCCGGCCCCGCTCGGCCAGGGGTTTTTGCCGCCTGGAGTTCGGCACCATTTGGCTCATGTGGACGGGCCTGGCATTACTTGTCGCCCTGGCCCGGAGAACGTCGCCGCCCGGGCCCAGGTGGCGCCGCCGTCATGGGTGACGTACGAGACAGCGGTCGGGGAGCCGTGCTGGGGCGCCGGGCCCGAAAAAAGTACCCAACCTTCAGCGCCGCTGGAGGCGGCGGTCGACGCCCACCCATAGGGAGGCAGAGGTTGCCCTGCCGCTGCCACCTGTCCCGGCACGTACGACTGGGCCCACTGCTGGCCGCCGTCAGCGGTGGAGGCAAAAGCCTCGCCTCCGAATTTCTCGTCGTTACTGGTGAGCCACAGCGTCCCGGGCCCGGGAGACGTGGCTGACTGGGGCAGCCAGTAGGAAAAGCCCGGGTTGGCCTGGACCGTCCCGCCGGCAGGGACCGATACCCGAGGGCGCGTGACGATGCTGGAGCCCTTGGTCTGCAAGACATCCTCCCAGGTCACGCCCAGGTCCTCGGTCACCAGGAGGTCGAAGGTGTAGGGGGTGTCGGGCATGTCCCCAAGTGCCGGCGGTTGTGCCACCAGCACCCACGCTTGTCGGCCTTGGCACCCCGCCACTTCGACCTGGGCCCCTAGGAGCTCGGAGCCCCCCCGCTTGGTTGGGGCTGCACCCGGCAGTCTCGGCGGTGCCAGCGCCACGTCCCAGTGCCCGCCACCGTCAGTGCTGACGAGCACGGCCAGCTCGTCGTGGCGAGAAACAGCGGCCCAGCCGGTGCCACCTTGGCTGAAGCAAAACGCGCCAGGGCTCCCGTCGCCGTTCATCGGCCCTGCCTGCCACCCCCCGGGCAGGGCGAGCGCGGACCAGTGCGAGCCGGCGTCGTAAGTGACGTAATAGGGGCCTTCGGTTTCAGCGATACCAGCCTCCGCTGACCAGAAATCGACGCTTAGTACGGCCCCGCCGGGCGGCTGCAGCACCGGTGCCCATGTGCTGGCCCCATCGGTGCTGCGCAGCAGCTCGCCGCCCGCCGACGCAAAGGCTACGTCCGGGCTGACCAGGTCGAGCCTGTACACCGGGAGCTCGGGGCCCAGAGTGTGGGCAAAGGTCTGCCCACCGTCTTTTGAGACGTACAGCCCGGCGCTGCCGGCGGCGACGAGCGGCCCCGGCCCTGCGCTCGCGATTATGGAGACCGGTGCTCCCATCTGGGCTGCCGCCGGGGCATAAAGGCTGGCCGGCAATGGCTCGGGGAACCAGTCTCTGCCCCCGTCAACGGTCCCCCAGGCCACGGTGAAGCCGGAGCCTTGGACAAGGCTCTGGCTGAAGCCGGAGCTTTCGACGAAGCCCTGGCTGAGGGAGTCGAAGTAGGCCGGGGTGCGCAGCTCGAGCGTCGAGCGAGCAACCGCCCAGTGCTGGCCGGCATCGGAGGTCGAGAGGATCTCGGTGGGGGCCAGCACCAGCCATTCGGCCGGGCCGAGGGCCTCGAACCACTCGGCCGGTGTCGCCGTCTGCGGCGTCAGGCCGAGCTCGAGTTGGCTGGCGATGGCCCAGGTGCGCCCCCCACTGGTTGAGCGCTCGATGACGAGGCTCGATTTGCCTAGGGCCACAGGCACGATGAGCGTGGCAGACGAGGACGGCCCGAAAAAGCTGGGGGCCCCTACGTCCACGCCGCCGTTACCGTCCCTGAACCAGTCGCCCCACCCGCTCGCCGGCGGGGGGAGCGGAGCAGGGGCCCAGCGCGCGCCGGCGTCGACGGTCCACCACATCTTGGGGTGTGCGGCTCCGGCGTCACAGTCCCCTTCGCTGAACCAGCCGATCTCGGCGCTGGCAAAGCTCAAGTGGGGGCTACTGATGTCGGGACAGTTGGTGTCGGCCGAGCCCCGTCCCGTGACCTGGCCCTGGGACGGCAAGGCGGAGGACGCCAGCTCGCGCCATGAACGCCCGCCGTCGCTCGAGCGCCACCACAGCATGCTCAGCGTCGTCGGCGTCCCTGGGGGCATGTCCTGGCCGGTGGCGAGGATCCACCCGTCATGGGGGTTGGCGAAGTAAATCTGGTCGGAAGGGATGAGGCAGCAGGTGGTGATGTCGCCGGGCAGCGCCTTGCTGTGGTACCAGGCGGCGCCGCCGTCGCTGGTGCTGTAAACGGTGGTCGTTTCACCGATGCCATCGCCGTGGATGTTCTGCTTGACCAGCCAAGCATGCCCCGCTCCGAGGAAATAGCTGGCCGTCAGGCCGTCACCGTTGGCAGGCGTGGGGACGTCAAGCACCGTTTGCCATCGAGCACCACCATTGGTACTTCTAAAGACGTCCGAGTTGCTCGTCGCCGCCGGGCTCCAAGACCACACCACCCCGCTAGGAGTGGCCAGGAGATCCGGGGCCCCACGGACGGCTGGCCCGCTCGAACCCGCCGCAGGGCCTGCGCCCACGGCACCCGCAGTCGTTGCCGTCAGCAGGATGGTGGCCAGCAGGGCCACCATCCGTCCTCGTCGAACCGACATAAGGCTCATCACAAAGTGCGACTCCCCGGCGGCGCGCCAGGTTCCAATGTCCTCGTTCGGCCCACAAGGCGCCAACCAGGCATTCGCCGGTTCCACACGGGGCATAAGGCGAGCGCCCGAGATGACCCGTTATGCATGGCCAAGCGAAGCGCCTATTTTCAAGCAAAGGCGGGCCATATCGACAGTCCTGGAGCCACGACGCCGGCTATGAACCCGCACACACCGCTGGGCCAGGATAACCAGCCGTCTTGTGCCAAGCCTTGTAATGAGGGAGCTTGACCCCGACAGTGATGGTGTCAGTGCTCTGTCGGCCCAGCCACCCCGCGTAACGGAACGTCTCCACCAGGTTGACAGCGTCCGCAGTGCCTGTAGGCCAAATGGTGAGGGCGTCCATCGCCACCAGGGGGGCACTCCCGTCCTGGTTGAGTAGTTGAAGGGCGTCGTCCCAGGCGGCCGTGGCGACGCAGTAGGTCATGGGGGTACTCCGGAACACGTCAGCGGCGTAGTAGTTACCCTCCATGGTCTCCACCTGGGTGAGCGGGGTCGTCGGCAGAGCTGTCTGCATACCATTGGAGACGGCGCCCTCCACCCTTTGCTCTACCCTCTGCCGGGTGCTGGCGTTGATAGCCACGTCGGCTACCCACAGGCCAAGCACCAGAGCCCCCAGTGCCGCCGTGCCCACCACCCAGGCGAGCGACCGCCTCCTTGTAGCAAGCGCCACGGTGCCGCGCTGGCCCATGACGACCGGTTGTCCGGACATGGCAGATTGCGCACCCCCATTT
>JBEKNX010000492.1:0-3460 GCA_049522375.1 Acidimicrobiales bacterium
GCCCGACCAAATTATGATCCCGAGGTCGCTCCGCCGGGACTCGCCAGTGAGGCCGGGCCCTCGGCTCCCGGGCCAGAGGTGACCGCTACTGACGGTGCCGTCCAGCGAGTCCTCACGGTTCGGCGTGGTAACCGGGACCACTGACGCGCCCCGTAGTGTGGTCCCGGTATGGTGCTGGACGACGTTGTTACTACGTTGTACCTGGAGCACCTCACCCAGCGTGACCTCGCCTTTTTGTGCGGGCCCAGCCGGGGCGGCACGCTCGGCGGTGACCCCCAGAGCCTGGTACGTAACCGCCGTGGTGGCATCGAGGGCTTCTTGAGCAACCGGGAGATCTTCGATGCCCTCTTCGGTACCGGACAGAACCGCGAGGTCATGGTCGTGTCACCGTTCTTGGCTTTTGCCGTAGCGGTGCGCTGGGCCGCGTACGAGCTGGGTTCGCTTGCCTTTGTGCCGGAATGGTCGGGGGCCGGCCGGCGGGCACCGCTCTTCGACGTGCCACGGCTGCGAGAGTTCGTGTCCGACCCTGTGCACCGTTTCTTCCTGGCCGAACTGTTGGCCTCTTATGCGCGCGTCGCCAGCGGGTCTTTGTTGGTAGCCACCCGCCGGGGCCTGCGCAGGCGGCGGTTCTCGGAGCTGGACCCGGTCCAGCTCGCCGGCTTGCTCGAGGTGGTCCCCCAGGCAGAGCGGCCGGGAGTGCTACGCCGGCTCGGGGACCTGGCGCTGTTCCTGACGGGCGTGTTCCCTGATTACGTGGCCCGGCGCGGCTTCGGCGCTGTCGAGCAGGGGCGCCTGCTCCGGGCCGCTGATGGCTCGGGCGGGACGAGGAGTGGGGTAGCCGCCAGACCGCTCAGAGCCGGGGACGACGATGCCGTGGCCCTTCTCGCTCAACTGGGCCGGCGCTGGTACCAGGCGGCGTCCCAGCTGCTCCCCAGCCCGCTCCCGGCCAACGTCGCGGTGATCGGCGAGATGCCTGAGCGCTTCAACGACGCCAGGCGCGTCCTCAGCGTCGTCGCCGAGAGGTTCCTGTTCCCTCAGCGGGAGAGATGGTTCGGCCTTCCTCCCGCTTAGAGGCTGGCACAGCGCGCCTCGGTGACCGACTCGCAGCGCGGCAGGGCGGGGGAGACGGGGCAACAATAGGTCCACCTCTCTGGCAGGTGGCTGGCGTGCGCGATCCGTGCGCGAAGCACCTGGCAACAGCTGGTTCCGTCTGGCACGTGATGGCGTCAAAACGTCCTGGTAGAAGGCGTTCTTGACCAAGTGCGCAGGCTGGAAGGCACGCCCGATCTACCTTCGCATCGTACGACTCCGAGCTCGGCTTGGGCTGCTTTCGATGGACGGGCGGGTTTGGCCTGCCAGACGTCAACTGCCTCGCGACCGTCGCGACCAATGGCCGAGTGAGCGTCGTCGTCACCAGCACGGCTGAGGTTAGAGATCGCGCACGGATCGCGCACGCCGCTTCAGCGACGGCCTGCCGTCCACCCAGCTCACCGCCCCTGAGCAGGTCGTTTCCGAGAGCGGGCGACGGGAATCGGACCCGCATGACCAGCTTGGAAGGCTGGAGCTCTACCATTGAGCTACGCCCGCAGTGTGACTGAGAGTAGCAGCGTAACGCTCGCTCCGTCCCTGGCCGGGTGCAGGCCTGGCACCGGGCCCCCTCGAGGAGTGGTACCAGGGAGCCGCTGTTGTTTGCGGACGCTCGGCTATGGCTAGGCCGTGGGGTCGGGCACCAGGCGCAGGTAGGGCTTCTTGGCTTCGAAGCCGTCAGGGAACAACTTGTGGGCGTCCTCGTCGCTCACGGCGGGCACGATTATGACGTCGTCGCCGTGCTCCCAGTCGACCGGCGTGGCCACCTTGAACTTGTCGGTCAGCTGGAGGGAGTCGATGACCCTCAGCAGCTCGTCGAAATTGCGGCCCGTCGACGCCGGGTAAGTCAGGGTCAAACGGACCTTGTTGGCGGGGTCGATGATGAAGACCGACCGCACCGTGGCCGTGGCGCTGGCGCTGGGGTGGATCATGTCGTAGAGGTTGGAGACCGTCCGGTCAGGGTCGGCGATCAGGGGGAAGTTGAGGGTGTGACCGGTGACGTCGGCGATGTCGCCCTTCCAGCTCTGGTGATGCTCGATCGAGTCGACCGACAGGCCGATCACCTTGGTGTTGCGCTTGGCGAACTGGTCCTTCAAAGCCGCGACGCGGCCGAGCTCGGTGGTGCAGACGGGGGTGAAGTCCGCCGGGTGCGAGAAGAGCACGGCCCAGCTCCCTTCCTTCCAATCGTGGAACTTGATATTGCCTTCTGTCGTCTCCGCCTCGAAGTCGGGAGCGGCGTCGCCGAGTCGCAAAGTCATGAGTGTCCCTCCTGGGGTGTGGCTACGGGTGGGATGGGTTGTCTACGTTCCGGGAACCCCACCATAGTCATGGAAAAGGTTCCCGCGACCGGAGGAGACGACGAACCACGGCCCGGTAGCGCCGGGCCGTGGAAGGGGCGTGGCGGACGGCGAGGCGCGTCGGTTGTAAGTTGCAGGTGCCTGATTAGAGGACGCCGAGGAGCTGCACGAGTGACGCTGCACGAGTGACACAGACCAACAGGCGACCCACAGAAGGGTCTTCGCCAGTCGCCGACGACCTGGTGGCGGACTTCGAAAGGACCTTCGGCCGAGCGCCGGAGGTGGCATGGAGCGCGCCAGGGCGGGTCAACCTCATAGGTGAGTACACGGACCTCAACGAAAGCTTCGTCCTCCCCGTCGCCATCCCTAGGACGACCCGCGCCCTGGTCGCCGGCCGCCCCGACCGGGCGCTGGTGATGCGCTCGAGGCACCAGGACCAGGCCGAGGGCTCCGCTCCGGTGACAGTGCAGCTTGATGACCCGGCCCTACCCGGAGGCTGGGCTGCCTACCCGGCCGCGGTAGCGATGGCCCTGGAAGCCAGCGGGCGCCCCGTCCTCGGAGCGGACCTGTTGATCGACAGCGACGTCCCCGTCGGCGCCGGGCTGTCTTCTTCGGCCGCCCTTGAGTGCAGCGTCGCCGCCGCACTCTGCTCCCTGGCCGGTCTCGAGATGGCGCCGATGGACCTCGCCCTGGTGGCCAGACGGGCGGAAAACGACTTTGTCGGGGTGCCGTGCGGGATCATGGACCAGGCGGCCTCGATGTGTTGCCAGGAGGACCACGCCCTCCTGTTGGACACCCGCAGCCTGGAGGTACAGCAGGTCCCCTTTGACTTGAGCGCGGCCGGCCTCGGGCTCCTCGTCGTGGACACCCGCGTCAAGCACGAGCTCGCTGCCTCGGCGTACTCGCGGCGATGGGAGGCGTGCCAGCTGGCGGCGCGTACCCTGGGCGTGCGTGCCCTACGGGACGTCCCCGCCGACCAGGCCGAGAGCTCCTTGAGCTCCCTGGCCGGGGTGTGGGACGGCGAAGTGCTCAAGCGCGCCCGCCATGTGCTCACCGAGCAGGCCAGGGTGCTGCGC
>JBEKNX010000493.1:0-3456 GCA_049522375.1 Acidimicrobiales bacterium
CGGTAGCCAACGATCTCACCGATGTCATAGGAGCTGGCGGGACGGAGGATCGCCAGGTCGCCGGTATGAAAGCGGGGTTCCATGCTGATGCCCGAGGTGGCCACGTAGATCGCGTCGCCCCCTACGGCTGGAAGCTAAAGCCCTGTGCTTGGTGGTTCCGTCTCTTAGGAGGTCATTGTGCCAAAACACCTTCGCCCCCGCCATCCCCTCCGCAAGGCCATTGCGGTGGTCACAACGCTGGTGGTAAGTGCTGCGGTGGTTCTGTTCCTTACAACGAACCACGCCTACATAATAACCCCGTCGATGTACCCCACGATAAAGCCTGGCTCGATGGTTTTTATCGAGAGGCAGCGGGCGTACCGCGCTGGCGAAGTGGTTGAGTTCAAGGCCAACGGCCTTCTATGGGTGCACAGGATCATCAAGATCGAGAAGGGGATCCTGACCACCAAGGGAGACAACCCGGAGAGCGTTCCCGACGTGTTCCAACGGCCTGTCACGGCCTCCGGCAGGGCCGCCAGCTCCCGTCGAGACCAGCCCTAAGGGTCATTCCAGCAGGTCAGACACCAGATCGGCCTTCCAACCAACGAACCGTTTGCAACCGCCGATGACCCCTCATGACCGCTCAGGATGGCACGAAGATGGCACGCTGACGGACCCAAGGGAAGATGTGGTTGACGGCTCCACCTGGCGATGGCCGTCTGACGGTTGATCCCGGTGACCAGACCTGTCGCAGGGAGCATGGCCATAAATGAGCCTCTTCACTCTCTGAGAGGGTTACGCCACAGTGAGTAGGCTACTTACCTTCCCGGCACTACCCCCCAGCGCTGATATCCCACTTTGTCGCTGACCGTTGATCCGAGTGCGCGTCGCCCATCAGCCGAAACCTTGTGATCCGGCTGCCCTTCCCCCACCGCGGGCCATCGGTAGGTCACGCCCGGTACATACTTTCAGGGAAGTGCCCCAGGACACCCGACCTTCTTATCCGTAATCAGTCGACCGCCCCGAGGCTGGTGAGGTGTGACGAGGTTTGCCGAGGTCAGGGATGGTTTTCCTGTTTTGGCGGTGTGGTCTTGTTGTGCCCCGAGAGGGGTAACTTTGCGGGGTTTGTTAGCAATGGCGTTAGCAGACGTGGGCCCGTTCAGGCGCTGCGGGCAGTGGTCAGCAAAGGCGTCAACGACGGACCGGCGGCCGCTCCCGTCCCCGTCCCGCTATGGGTCCAGTCACTAGCCTTTGCTTACAGGGAGCCCCGGCTGACGGGCTAACCCCCTATGGCCCCTCCGGCGCCAGGGCTCCCAACCGTCGCCCACCGTAGCGTCCACCGCTGGCCGGTACCCGTCACCCGGCGGCGTTTCGCTTTCCCTGGTCGTGGGGCCGGTCACCTCTGGCTGTGGGGACCGGTCAACACCTGCCGCCGTGCCCACTTGGGCGCACCCAATCTGCTCGCTGCCGACCGGGCGGGGGCTCCCTCCGGCTGTGTTGCCGTCCGTGGTGCGACCGGCGCGCCTTACCGCGACGGGCCAGCGCGTCGGGGTCGAGGGCGGTCCAGGAGTTGCGGGGTGTGGCAGGTAGAGGCGTCAACGATGTACCAACGGCCACTGCCGTCTCGTCGCCAACCTGACCTTACAGGCGGCTCTGGACAGTAGGCCGGGTGCCCGTCACCAGCGCCGTACACAAAACGGTAGCGGCGACCTCGCCCCGCCTGCCACGCTCCAGCGTAGTCCAGCACGGCCACCAATGGTACCGACGACCACCGACCACGAAGTCAAGCACCATGTCAGGAGCGGGCTGAGAGCGTCGTCCCTGGTCAGACGCCTGAAAGGACGGATCCTAGCGGTACGCACGGGCCCGCCTGTCCTCCGGCGGCAGCGACCTCAGCGACGAAAAGGTCGTCAGGGTCAAACTCGGCGGGCTCGTCCCGTAATTCGCAAAGGCCGCTGCACACTTTAGCCTATTATTCACTAATTCTCCCTGACGGCCCCACCTTCCGCTTCCGCAGCGAGCCAGGACCCTGGTTAGGGTTCACAAGATGCGCCGCCAAGCTAAACACCCGCGACGTCTTAATCAAAATACGAAAGAGCTCAAACCGCGCCTTACGGATAGCGCCGTTTTGCTCTCCGTGCTCCCGCCAGTGCGTCGTCGCGTCGCCTGAAAACGTCTCCGCTTCACGCGCTGTGTAGTAATACAGAGCGATCGACCGGCGCGTTCTGCCTTCGGCAACAGGGACCGGAAAACCGTGAACAGACCGATCGTCGGTCCGGAAGATGACGGCGTTCCCCCAACCCGGTACTACGGTCACGTGGGGGCCGTCGGCATTGCCGAATAGCTCGAGGCAGCCGCCGTCCGATTCCCTCCACTCCGGACACAGATAGACGATAATATTAATCCGACGGTACAGGTCGGCCTTGTCATAGAGGTGAAAATCGGTGTGCGGGGCGAGAATCCCGCCCGGGCAACTCATGTGCAGTCCGCCGCCGGTCAGGTAGGGGTCGGGGAGCAGCTTGTCGATGCCGGTGAGTTGCTCCAGAGCCCGAAGGAACCGCGGCGTCGATAACTGCTGGATGATCCCGGCGTACGGTTCTGGGATCAGCTCAATGTCATCGCAGGAGAATTTCCCGATCTGGTAACTGTCTCCTAGGCCACGCCAGCCTTCCCAGTCGGCCTCGGGGAAGTCCGCGAGGATGCTCGTATCGGCGTCGAGGAGGTTGTTTATAACCACGTGAGCGAACGGGTATGCTCCGGCGAACTCAGCCGCTCGTGCCGCCGCTGTCTTCGCGAAACAGTCGATGTCAACGTTTGCCACGGGCGCGGCCCCTTTCGAATATGTCAGAAATTGTCTGTCTAAGATAAGAGGAAGTCCCTGAACCTAACCTTGCGGCATTGTAGCGTATGTATGAAGCCCGATCGGACAGCGAATCGCGACGGCGCTGAGTGCCTCCGCACCTCTGCCTGTGCTTGCGACGCCGCCACTGGCGGTCGAGATGGCGGCTAGCTGTAGGCGCCGACCTTCCCAACCTCGCAACGAAGGTGCCTTTCCACTCAAAAGAGCGACCAACCGACGCAGCCTTCGCGTATGCCCCAATCATTCCGTCTGTACCCTTCTCGCGTCAACCCCTCGTACGCAGGGCCCACGATACGAGGGCTACACGAACTACTGTTTGCACTCTGCGTGTTCCTTCCGCCACTATTCGACGGTGCAAACCACGACCCTCGCAGTTCAGCCTCAAGCCAGATGGCGGGGAGCCACTTGTCCCAGCCCAGCGGGAAGTCCTCGAAGATGGTCCCGACCTACAGCTCGAGCACCCGGTTCTTTTTCACCTCGTAGTCGGGGTCGTCGACTGCTTCCAGGTCTTTATGGCTTGAAAGGACACCTGCTCCTCTAGTCTTCAACGTTGAAGCGAATTACATCACGACAGGCACTGGCTCGGTCACCGTCAGGGAGGTTTGGGCAGCCGTCGC
>JBEKNX010000494.1:0-3452 GCA_049522375.1 Acidimicrobiales bacterium
CTATGGCGGCGGCGGCCCGGGGCGAGGCGTTCAATATCCCCTTCGGTGGGAGCACGCAGTTGCAGTACGGCGCCGATGTGGCCCGGGCGTTCATCGCCGCCGCCCGGCGGCCCGCCCACGGGGCCGAGGTGTACAACCTGGGCGGGCCCGACGTGACCGTGGCCGAGATCGTGGCTGCCATCGGGGACGCCGTCCCGGGGGCGGAGGTCACCTTCGACGACGTCGCCCTGCCCTTCGCCTCCCGGCTCCCCCCGCCCTGGTTCGAGATGGGCGTGACGCCCCTGGCCGAGGGCGTGGCCACCACCGTTGAGCTCTACCGCCGGGCCAGCCGGCCCGGTCGGCCCGTTCCCGTCGACTGAGAGGGACGACCCATGGCCAGGATCCCCCCGTCGTGCCGACCAGGTCAGGCGACGCCGTGAGGGGGATCCTTCCCGACGTCATCGCCTGGTTGGGCGAGGGCAACCCCGTCGCCCTCGCCCGCGTCATCGAGGTGGTGGGCTCGGGGGTCCAGCCGGCAGGGGCGGCGCTGGCCGTCAGCGCTTCGGGCCAGGTGGCGGGCTCGGCGTCGGGAGGCTGCGTGGAGGGCGCCCTGGTCGAACAGACCCGAGCCGCCCTCGACGATGACGGCCGCCCCCGGTTGGCGACGTTCGGTTGTACTGACGACGAGGCCTTCGACGTCGGCCTCACCTGTGGAGGCATGGTGCGGGTGCTCATCGAGCGCCTGGAGCCGGCCCTGGTGAGCCCGCCCGCCGAGGGCCCGTCACGAGAGGGCCGCTCACGAGAGGGCCCGCCGGCTAAAGGCGCGCCGGCACAGGGCCCGCTGGCGGCGGCCCGGCCCGTCTCGTGGCTGGGCGCCCTGGCCCAGGCGCTGGGCTCGGGGGCCGGGGCCGCCCTAGTCGAGGTGGTCGATGGCCCCGCGGACCGGCTCGGGTCGAAGGCAGTTGTCGCCCAGGACGGCAGCGGCGTCATTTTCGCGGACGAGGCGGCCACTCTCGGGCGCGAGGTGCTGGACGACGCCCTGGCCGACCTGGCCGCCGGCCGCAGCGCCACTCACCGCTACCAGGCCCGGCGCCAGCTCGGTGAGGCCGAGGAGACGGTCTTCGTCGACTCGTTCGCCTCTCCGCCCCGGATGGTCATCTTCGGCGCCGCCAGTTTCACCGCCGCCCTGACGGCCCAGGCCAAGCTCCTCGGCTATCGCGTCGTGGTGTGCGACGCCCGGGCCGTGTTCGCCTCGAAGGCGCGCTTCCCCCTGGCCGACGAGGTCGTGGTCGACTGGCCCGACCGCTACCTGGCCCGGCACGGCGCCGGCCTGGGAGGGCGCGACGCCATATGCGTGCTCAACCACGACCCCAAGTTCGACCTCCCCGCCCTCATGGGCGCCCTCGCCACCGGCGTCGGCTACATCGGCGCCATGGGCTCCCGGCGCACCCAGGCCGACCGCCGCCGACGCCTGAGCGAGGCCGGGGCCAGCGAGGCCGACCTGCGCCGTATCTGGGGACCGCTCGGGCTGGACCTGGGGGCCAACTCACCTGAGGAGACGGCTTTGTCGATCTGCGCCGAGATAGTCGTCGCCCGCACCGGCCGCTCCGGGGCGTCGCTCGCCTCCCACTCCGGCCCCATCCACTTGGCCTCGCCGGAGCTCCAGCCATCACAGGCCCAGCCATCACAGGCCCAGCCATCACAGGCCCAGCCATCCGGGGCCCAGCCAGCGGAGGTACAGCCATGACATCGCGGCCCATCGGCATCAGCAGCTTCGTACTGGCTTCCCCGTTCACCGACGGAGATACGTACTTCTTCGAGTACGCCCACGGCATCGGCTTCGAGGTCTTCGAGGTATGCGTGGAGGACCCGGCCCGGCTCAGTGCCGAGCCGCTGGTCGCCGCCGCCCACCGCACCGGTATGCAGGTGTCAGTGTGCGGCGCCTTCGGGCCCGACCGGGACATCTCCCACGAGGAACCAGAGCGAAGGGCCCAGGGGGTGGCCTACCTCAAAGGGTGCATCGACCTGGCCGCGGCGGTGGGCTCGCCCCACGTCGCTGGCCCCATGTACTCGGCCACGGGCAAGGCCCGGTTGCTGCCGCCCGACCAAAGAGAACAACAGCGGTCCTGGGCGGTGGAAAGCCTGCGCCAGGTGGCTGATTACGCCGGGGAACGGGGCGTCCGCCTGGCCATCGAGCCGTTGAACCGCTTCGAGACCGACCTCGTGAACACGGTCGAACAGGGCCTTGACCTGTGCCGGCGGACGGGCCGGGACAACGTCGGGCTCATGCTCGACACCTTCCACATGAACATAGAAGAAAAGAGCATCGCCGGGGCCATGGCCACGGCGGGGGACAAGCTCTTCCACATGCAGGTGGCCGAGAACGACCGGGGGACACCAGGCAGTGGCCACGTGCCCTGGGACGAGGTCTTCGGGGCCCTCGACGCGCTGGGTTATGGCGGATCCATAGTCATCGAGTCCTTCCTGCCCACCGTGGCCGAGATCGCCCGGGCGGTGTCGCTGTGGCGACCGGTGGCCGCCTCCATGGACGCGTTGGCCCGCGACGGTTATGCCTTCGTGCGGGCCTGTCAAGACAAAAGGAGCGGGCCGTTATGAGCACATCGAGCCTGAGCACATCGAGCATGAGCACATCGAGCGCGCCGAGCGCGGCGCCGGGCCCGGCCGGAGGCGCCCTGCCCTCCGTACCGCAGGTGTCCATCGGCAGCTGGGCCTTCGCTTTCGGCCCCTACGAGGCCGACCCCTGGCCTTTCGAACGAGTCTGCGATTACGCCGCCCGGTCCGGTTATGACGGGGTCGAGGTCAACGGCTTCCGGCCCCACCCCCATTACGACGATTTTGCCGGCGGCAAGGGCACCCAGGAGCTCAAGGCCCAGATAACCGGGAACGGCCTTGGCATTTCGGCTTATGCGCCCAACTTCCACCACGTGCCCCCGGCCCGGGTGGCCACTCAGGATTATGTAGCCGAGATCGACAAGGCCCGCCGGTTCTGCGAGAGCCTGGAGATCGGCCGGCTCCGGGTCGACACGGTCATGCCCCCGCAGGAAATGTCCCCGCAGGAGTACGAGGACTGCTTCGCTCAGTTGCGGGCGTCCTGGGCACAAGCGTCCGAACGCTGTGCCCGTTCTGGCGTGACCCTGGTCTGGGAGTTCGAGCCCGGCTTCTGGCTCAACCGCCCGAGCGAAGTGGAGCGCCTGGCCGGCGAGGTCGCCCACGCCAACTTCGGCATATTGTTCGACTCCTCCCACGCCCACACCGGCGCCGTGTGCGGGGCGCGCCAGGGCAGTTCTCCGGAACTGGTGCCCAGCGTGGCCGCCTACGCCACCCGCCTGTTGCCCTATATCCGCCACCTGCACCTGGCCGACTCCGACGGCCGCCTCCACGACGAGGACACCAGCGTGCATACTCCTCTCGGCCAGGGGCAGGTGGACTTCGCCGCTCTGCTGGCGGCTCTC
>JBEKNX010000495.1:0-3440 GCA_049522375.1 Acidimicrobiales bacterium
TCACTCATGAACTTGCCGAGACGATGCCTCAGTGGGCCAAGTCACTCGGCCCGATCGCCGAGCACGTCGCCCACGTCTTCGGCAAGGCGATGGACGGCACGTACTCGGCGGCTACCCCGCTCACCTCCCGCCGCCATCGCGATGCGCAGGCGGTCGTGAAGGCGCGCAAAGTCGAGGCGTCTCGCCGTGCCTCTACCGGCAGGGTCCTCCAGCGCCCACCCGTTCAGCCGGCCGCTCTTCCGTTGTGGACCTGTCCTGATTGCGGCGGAGCAGTCACGAACCCGCGGCACGTCCGCTGCGAGGCGTGCATCGCCGCCGACCCCGCACAGGCACCCGATATCCGTGGCAGGCGCGGTGCCGCCATCGCGGCCCGTAAGCGGGCGCTCTCTGAGTGGGACAAGGCCAACCCGGGCATGGTCCACGATCCGGAACTGTTCCGGCGGGAGATCCTGCCGAGGCTGGCCGGAGTGAAGCTCTTGGCGATCGCTGAGGCGGCCGGCTGCTCGAAGGCGTACGCGAGCGACATCCGGCGCGGGAAGTGGACGCCGCACGTGTCGACGTGGGGGGCGCTGGCTCGGCTAGCAGGCGCGGAGATTGAGTTTGCTGTTGAATATGCCGATACTCATAACGTGAGGCTGGCGCGATGACTCATCGGGTGTTCGGCGTCTTCGCGGCAATCCTCTTTGCCCTGTTCGTCGTCGCGGGGGTCGTAACCCTTGTGCACACGTTGCCGGTCCGCTCCTGCGCTGGAGTCTCGCCGCAGAACTATTCGAGCGACAGTGTTGAAATCAATCCGGGTCCCTCCAGCGGTGGGGCCTATTGGTCAAGCATTCCGACCAACCATTGCGTAGAGGTCATCAGCGCGGAGGCCGCACAGGCCAACAATCTGACCGCCGGGAATGGCTACGATCTCGGACCGGCGCCGTCCACTTACACCGGCACGACCTGGAACTACGTGCGCCTCGGCATCGGTGCTTGGATCGCATGGACCCTCGCCATGACGATGCTCGCGATCGCGGTGGCTGCCATGCCGAAGGCGAAACCGACATCTGCCGTCGTTGTCGAACCCCTTCTTGCGACCGACCGAACGGTTCCGCTTGATGATTGGGGCCCGTGCCTTCGGTGTGGGATCTCAGCCAGGGCTTGCACCTGTCGGGGCGGGCCGACCTTGTCGACTATGAAGGAGAGAGGCACCCAGGCGCCGGCGTGAACGCGCCTACCGAGTGCACAAAAGGTGGCCGGCGTGCACAACCTCGGCGTACAACGCACGTCTCGACCTGGCCAGCGCTGGCGGGGCTGGCAAGCACGGAGGGTTGAGTCCACGGCGCAGGGTGCCGATACACGTACTGTGGAGACGCTGAACGAGCGAACTCGAAGGGCTGGCGAAGTCAGAGGCCTGTAGTGGAGGTCAACCATGATTGCTCACGCATTCCTTCTAGGCACAGCGGGTGACGCCCTCGTCTTCGGGGCAATCCTGGTCGGCGGAATCGCGCTCTACATGCTTCCCACGATCGTCGGCTCAGTGCGGAAGGTCGTCAACGTCGGGTCCGTCTTCGCGATCAACCTACTGCTCGGCTGGACGCTGATCGGCTGGGCCGTCGCTCTCGCCATGGCGCTGCGGACGAACCCGCCCCACGCCTACCCGCAGATGTGGTCGCCACCACCAACTCTCGGATTCGTACCGGGATACGGCGTTGTTCCGAGCATGGCGCCGCCCGCGGGTCCACCTCCAGGTTGGTACGCGGACCCGTCCGACCCGTCGGGCCAACGATGGTGGGACGGTCAAAGATGGACGGCGACGGCTTCAAGACCTCAACCGTCTGGTTCCGAGAACAGCGAGGCTTAAGCAGATTCCTAAGGACATCCTGAGGCTCGACGGTTCGACGTGGAGGGCCTTCGGCGAGCTGGTCGGAGCGACACAGCCCGGGGATACCCTTGGTCATGAGCAGGTGGTCGCCCATGGATGAACGCCCACGGTCCCGGAAGTCGAGCGCAGGATGACGGCCGCCGACAGTGACTCCCCGGACCCACAGCCTGTCGTCCATCACGAGCCCATGGTCACGATCCGCCGTCGAACGGTTCAAAGAGCTGCAACGGGCATCGTTGTGCTAGCGCTCCTTGTGGCCGGCGGCGTCGGATATTTATGGGGCCACAACAACTCGCCGACCACCAAGGTGGGTTCGTCGACGACGGCGAAGCGGGCGTCGAGCACGACGAACGCTCTTGCAGACGTGGTCCCCGTTGTCGAGTGCCCATCGGTCTACGGAATCCCCGGGACGCCGGCACCGAAGTACCCAAGCACGATCGCCGTTTCGCTTCCAGCCGCCGTGGCCGAGCGGTTGAGCTACTACAGCGACTCCACTCGGTCAGTGGATCCAATCCTCGCTCCGCGTGGGTGGGACTGCAGGGTCGGCGTCGGTGCTGACGGCCAGATCGCAGTTGGCGTCTTTCCCCAGAGCACGCCCGACAAGTTCCCATACTCGTTCGAGCGCAGCGATGTACAGGGTGTCGTTGCCCGCTCGGACTCCTCATGTGCAGGCTGTATCTCCGGGACGGTATGTCCCTTGGCGCCGTCTGCTACCGAAGGAACATTTGCATCGGGCTTCCCGTGCCCTTACAGCCGACCTCCGACCGAGGAGGTCCGGTGGGCCAACGGCTCCCCGAACACGCCACCCGGCGCGGCTACAAACGACGTCGTCTACTTCACCGACCCCCCCGGAGTCGTGGGCGACGGTGCCCCTTCGGGTGGACCGCTCACAGCACGAGGCGTTTTGCTCTTTGTTAACGAACAAGGCGCCGCTGCGTCGATCGAAACTTGCACGCTGCCGACGAGCATGTCGGCACTATGCACACCAATACTCAACGATTTTTCCAATCGTGAGTGGTACGTCTCAGGCTGAACGCTCCAGTGGCGTGCTGTCCATCTCGCCCCGTCCCCCCTCCAAGCCACCAACCACCTGCTCCCACCCACCACCCACTCGCAGCGACACTCCCTCAAATCGCCACCGAGCCTGCCCACGGCGCCGTCTCCGCCCCGTAGACCTCTAACCGCCACCTGACCCACCACCAGCCAGTTTCAGCCCCACGTGGGCGGGCGTGGGCGCCCCTGTCTCCGTGCCCTCCTGTCCGGCCCCTGGCCGCCCTTCGCTAACGGCGGGTCCCTCTCGTCGTCCCGCCGGGGTCCCGGGTGGGTGGGTGGGTGGGTTCTTTGGGTTCCCGCCCGTGCCCGGTGTTCGGGCTGGGCTCCTCGCTGCTCGGGCTGGCCCCTCGGCCGGCGTCTCGGGCCTCCGCTCCTCGCGGTCGTCCTTGGCCCTGTGCCCCGTTTTCTGGGGCCTCCCGCCCCGTGCCGGCCTCCGGGCGGGCCGTGCTCTCGGGTGGCTGGGTGGGCTGCCGCTGTCGGGGGTCTTTGTCCCGTTTTGCCGGCCTTCCCCCTCTCTCCC
>JBEKNX010000496.1:0-3422 GCA_049522375.1 Acidimicrobiales bacterium
GGGTTAGCGACATAACTAACCCGCTCACAGCGACAAAACGGCGGTGCCACGAGGCGCCATCACGAGTATGGGCCCTGGCGGTGACCGTTACCCGTCTTTCAGTTGTTCTGAGCGGGCGCGCCGTGACAGCGTGACGGTCCTGCCGTGTTGGCGCGTTGAAGCAGCTCGGCGTGCCGGCGAGCAGGACGGCCTGCCCCCTAGGGCGATGGGCAGTAATCGCTGAGGCTGACCCGTCGGCGCCGGGCCCGTTCGGCCACCTTGGCCGCGCTGGCGTCGGCCACCATCTCCCGGAAGGCGGTGATCTTGCGGAAGTTGGCCGCCATCAACAGCAACGCCACGAACACGCTCTGGGCAGCGATGCCCCGCACCCGGCGCCGCCCGGGGCAAGCCAGGGCCTCATGGGCCGTGTCCTTCAGGTAGCCGTTGGTGCCCTCGATGCTGTTGCGGTAGGTGGCGTAGGTACGGGCCCAGGCCTCGCTGCCAAAGGCGAGGTCCTGGCGCTGGCGGGCGCCCACGTCGGGCGGCAGCGTTATGGCCGACTGGGTGCACAGCTTGGGCGGCTCCCCCGGCGGGCAAAGGACGGGGACTTGGCCCAGGGCTTTGGCCGAGGGACGTAGCGGGCAGCACAAGTGGGGGTGCTCCTCCTGGGCCGGGCAGGCGACACGTTCGTAGCCATCGTGGTCGGGGCCCTGTTTGCGCACCAGGCGCCACTGCGCCCGAGCCGCCAAGCGCGCCTTATAAGTGGCTTCACCCGTCGTCCCCGCCCGGTGCTCAGCGCTGGCCATTACGAGCGCTTCGGGCATGGCCGGGCAGTAGAAGGCTCCGTCGACCATGACCGCACCTTGGCTGTTGGCTTGGCGCCCGAGCTGGGTGGCTTTGTAGTCCATGACCAGCGAGTAACCCAAGGCCCTCACCGGCAGGTGGAAGTTCTCGGGCCGGCCCTGGGTATAGCCGCGGTCCGCCCCCAAGTACTTGGCCGGCCAACCCCGGGCGCGCACCGATGCCAGCACCCGCACACCGCTGCCGCCGGGGTCTTGGCCTGGCCGGCCCAGCGCCACGCCCAGCACCAGGTTGGGGTGGGACGGGACGGCCCCCGGTGGGCGCCCCATGGTGGCGATAGTCGCCTCCAAAGCCCAGCACAGCTTGCGCAGGGCGGTGCCATCAGGGCCGGTCGCCTCGCGGTGGTCGCCCTCTCGTACGTACCAGCCCCCGTCAGGATCTGACGCTGAGGTGCCCGAGCGCGCCGACGGCCCCCGGGACCACAGCGGCACCGGGGTGGCGTCCAGGCCCACCGAGCCGTCGAAGGCGGCCAGTTCGTCCTTCGAGCACACCTGGGCCGACGCTTCGATGAGGTCGTTCACGACGGCCTCCAATCTCTGGCGGCGAGAGCACATTTCGGCCTCGGTCAATTTCTTGGCCAAGCCGGTGGCTTCGGTGCTGGGCATGACCCTGTTCTTGGCCTCGGCCGAGGGGTCAATTACAGACAACGCCAGGCCGAACAGGTAGCGCACCTGGCGGTAACGGGCCAGAAAGGCCTTTTTGGTCCCCGCCTCACCGGTTACGCCGAGCCGGTGGCGCCATGCTGGGGGGAGGCGGCAGAACAATAACCTGGTCGCTGCCTTTAGGTGCAGGGGCCGGTCGTCGAGGGCCAGCAACAACAACGCCACCAGGACGGCTCGGACTTTTAGCTGGCGCGGCCGCCCAGTGGCCTTGGCCACCATGGCCTCCAAGCGCTCGGCCACCCCCGAGGCGTCGATGGCACCGGTGCAAAATTCGATGGCCTCGCCGCAGATATCAGAATTAAAAGCGGGGACGGGACGACCCTGCTTCAGCACGCTGCCAACCTCGCCCGCAGCTCGGCCTTGGAAGACGGGGCCCCGGTGACATGGCGGGCATAACGCAATAACGACTCAACTTGGGCAATGCCCGAGATGTAGAGCAGTTCGGCCAAGGGTGTGCCAGCAGCCAGGTGGTCGCATATAAAACTGGACCGGCACCGCCCCGAGGAGAGCCGAGGGGCGTCGGGGGCGCTCTGCAATGTCCGGGCGAAATTGTTGACGAAGTTGTGATAGGACCGCTGCGCCGGCCCGGGGCAGAACAAGTGGTCATCCCCGCCACGGCCGGCGAGGCGGGCAAGGGCCTCGGCGTAGGTCCCCCCCACGATGACGAGCCGTGCCCTGGTGCCGGCGACGACAACGCTTACGCCGTGGTGCCCGGCGGCCACGTCCCGGCCCCGCAGGGCTGCCAGCTCGCCGGCTCGCAGCCCGGCCCCTATGCCCAGGCTGAGCATGGCCAACGCCGAGGACCGGCGCCAGGCCGAGCGCTGGGAGGAAGCGGTACTGGACAGCTCTGCCCGTTCTGCGCCGCTGTAAGGACGGGGCGCTGGCGAGGCGGCGAACGGCGTGGCCAGCACCGGCCGGGAGCTGACGGCCAACGCTCGCAGCACCGAACGATAGGTGCCCCGGGTGGAACTGGCCCGGGCAGCCAACCCCAAGACGGCGAAGGCTTCGACCACCTCGGCCCCCACCTCAGCGGCACCCAGTCCGTGGTCGGAGCAAAAGCACCCGAGCCGGTGGGCCACGATGGCCTCGCGCACCGCCGGTGGTCTCCCGGGCATAGATTGAAGTGTATTGACCTCAAGTCAACCGGTGGTGGATACTTGGGCATGGCAGCGCTCGAGCAACGCCTGGCCGAGGTGCTCGACGAGCTCGGCCATATCGGTGCCGTGCTGCCGGGCTCTATATCCAAGCGGACCACTCGCTGCCAACGCCAGGGGTGCCACTGCCGCACGGACCCGGCCGTGCTCCACGGCCCCTACGAGACCTGGACATGGAGGCCCGAAGGGACGGCCATCACCAGGACGCTCACCGACGACCAGTCCGAGCGGCTACAGCCTTACTCGGAGGCGCACCGGCGACTGAAGCAGCTCGTGGCCGAGCTGGAGCGCCTCTCGCTGGAGCTGATCGAGCAGGCAGAGGATATCGACCTCGGCTACCCGGCAAACTTGGGGGACCGGCGGGCTAAGGCTGGGGGCTAGGCACGGCAACCTTTGCCCAGACGCTGGTCAGCGAGTTATGTCGCTAACCCACCAGCCGGAACAGCCTCTACCAGCAGGAACTTTGTAGGGGCCGGTTCTCCGTGAGCGCCCGCTGGAGCCCTCTGGTAGCCCCTATTTGCCGTCATTATTGGGAGGAGATTGGGAGGGAGCGGGACGCCTCGACGGATGACGCTGCCGGAGCGGGCCGGACGACTTGTCGCAGAGAACATCTGGTCGGCCCTATCGTCAAGGCTGGGGGATCGCCCGTGAACAAGCTCGAACAGGCGAGCTCCATCTAGACGCGCCCGCAGGCCTCGGGGAGTGCAACTTCGACGACGGAGGAGGAGGCCGTGCCCGGCTGGTTGCTCGCCACCACGTACAGCTT
>JBEKNX010000497.1:0-3417 GCA_049522375.1 Acidimicrobiales bacterium
TGCTCAAGGTGGCCCTGCTGGTCGAGCGCCAGGCCTACCTGGACGCTCACGCCGAGGTGGTCGACCAGACGGGCAAACGCCCGGTCGTGGGCAACGGCTACGCCAAGGAGCGCCAGGTGACGACGGGCGCCGGGATGGTCGAGGTGAAGGCGTCTCGGGTCGACGACCGCCGGGAAGGCCAGCATTACCGCTCGGTCATCCTGCCTGCCTACATGCGCAAGTCCCCCAAGGTCACCGAGGTCCTACCCGTCCTCTACCTGCGCGGCCTGTCCACGGGCGACTTCGCCCCGGCGCTGGGCGAGTTCTTCGGCTCGGGGGCGGGACTGTCGGCCTCCACCGTGAGCCGGCTCACCGAGTCCTGGCAGGACGAACGCGAGCGCTGGGCCGACCGGGACCTGTCCGGCACCGATTACGTGTACTGGTGGGCGGACGGCATCCACTTCAACGTCCGCCTCGAGGAGGACCGGCTGTGCTGCCTGGTCATCGTCGGTGTCCGCCCTGACGGCACCAAGGAGCTCGTCGCCCTGGCCGACGGCTACCGGGAGTCCAAGGAGTCCTGGGCCGCCCTGTTACGCAGCCTGCGCCAGCGCGGCCTGGCCGGTCCCGTGCTCGCCGTGGGCGACGGGGCCCTCGGCTTCTGGGCGGCGCTGAGAGATGTCTTCCCCTCTACCAAAGAGCAAAGGTGCTGGGTCCACAGGACGGCGAACTGTACCGACGCGTTACCAAAACGCCTGCACCCACAGGCGAAATCAGCTATCCAGGCCATCTACAACGCCGGTAGTCGCACGGAGGCCCTCACCGCCGCCAAGTCCTTCGCCGACGCCTTCTCGGGCTTCCCCAAGGCGACGGCCAAGATCACCGACGAGCTCGACACTCTGCTCGCCTTCTACGACTTCCCCAAAGAACATTGGGCCCACCTGCGGACCAGTAACCATCGAGTCGACCTTCTCGACCGTAAGGCTGAGGACCAGGGTTACCCGAGGCGCCGGCTCACGCAGACCCGCCCTAGCCATGGCCTACAAGCTGCTCGACGCTGCCCAAGCCCGCTGGCACAAGATAACCGCTCCCGAGCTCGTCCCACTGGTGCGAGCGGGTGCCACCTTCATCGACGGCAAACTACAAGAGAGGAGGCCAGCCGAGACCGAGCCCGAGGTCGCCACGACCGGGTCCGTCGCAGCCTGAGCAAAAATCTCATCCACAACACTTGACAATTGCTCGCCGGTGAGCCCACCGCCCGAATGCCACTTCGTACTCTGTCGTTGGTCCCAGTCCCTGTGATCGCTCATTGAGCCGTAGACTCAGGTCCTCGAGCTGAAGCTAGGGCGAATCTCTCCGGAGCCCCGCTGGACCAGCGTAGCTTTCAAGACGTGCTGGGAGATGGGCGACCTGTCGCCTTTTATGCGGCGAAATAGAATCTCAGTGGCCAGGCTCCCCATTTCCACCGGGTCCTGCGCCACTACGGTGATGCCCGGCTCGAGTAGATCGGCCGTGTCGAAGTCGCTGAACCCGACAAGCGCCGTGGTCTCGCTTTGCTTCAAAGAACGTAACGCCCTTACGGCCCCGATCGTGGCGCTGGCCTGGGCGGTGAACAGGGCCGTTGGGGCGCCTGGCTGAGACATGAGTTCACTGGTGGCCTCCTCCGCCGCTTTGGCGGTGCTCAGATCTTGACGGACGAGCGCCAGTTCCAAGGCGACACCTCTTCCGCGCAGAGCGTCGCAGTAACCGAGGTAACGTTGCTGGTTCGTCCACGTGGACGCTCGGTAGCCGAGATAAGCAATGCGCCGGTGCCCTCCGGTCAGGAGATGGCGGACCCCCTTGGCTGCACCCTTGCGGTTATCGACCAGCACGCTGTCCGCGGCGAGGAAGGCGGGGGGCCGGTCGAGGAACACGATGGCCGTGCCCGCCATCTGTTCGGTCTGCAGGTAACTGTGATCGTCGGTGGCAGGCATGATGATCAACCCCTCAACCCTTCGGGCTATCAGCCTCTCGACCACTTCGCGCTCCCGGTCGGCGTCGTCGGTACCGCTGGCTGTGAGCACATCGCAGCCATGAGATCGGGCAACATCCTGCACCGCTCGCTGCACGACGGCCAGGAAAGGGTTGGCCACATCGTGGAGGATCAGGCCCACCGCGAACGACCGCCCGTCCCGGCGCCGAAATTGGGTGGATATCAAGTTGGGCCGGTAGTGCAGCTGGTCCACCGCCCGTTGCACTTGTGCCCTAAGAGCACCCCCGACCGTTGGGTCGTCGTTGATGACGCGGGACACGGTCCTGAGGCCGACCCCGGCCAGCGCGGCGACATCGCGCATCGTGGGACGCCTGGATAATGTTCGCGTCGGGCCGGGGCCGTTCACCAGGCCCCAGTTTATATGTCTCGGGAAAAGCGCGCCACTGCGCAAGCCGAGCTAGCCGCGCAAGCAGGGACGTGAGATAACGGTCGCTGATAGCAAATCTTTCCACCTGTCCGACGAGCTGGGATGCCAGCCGTTGCCGAACGTTCAATCAGGGCATATTACCTGTTCATCAGGCGTTTGTGCAGGCGCCTTGACACGTCATGTCCGCCGTGTGTATGTTCATGAGCAGTTCGGATAACGGTAGCTCAGCCGGCCCAGCCAAGTTGTTGGATGGGGGTAAAGGTGAACGCACGCGAGGGACAAGGCAAGGAGCTGGCGAGGTCACCCCCGCGACAACCTCTGGGTGCCCTGGCGGCCGATTTTGTCGAGCTCGGTTAGCAACCGCCAAACCCCTTTGACCAGGTACTCGGCGTCGCTCTCGGTCCGGCGAACCGCCAGTCTTCCTGCGGTTACGACCGTTGTGGTGGTGCCGTGCTCTCTCGCACGATTAGATCTGTGGCTAGTTCGTAACGGGTGACGGGGCTGTTGCCGCCCTCGGCGTCCAGGAGCACTTTTACCGCCAGAGCGGCCATCTCGTCCAGGGGCTGCCGCACGGTCGTGAGTGGCGGCGAGAACCACCTGCTGATGGGCAGGTCGTCAAAGCCCACGACGCTCAACTGCTGAGGCACTCGTAAGCCCGCCTCGCGGGCGGCCTCAATGACACCGTACGCCTGTTGGTCATTGCTGGCGAAGACAGCCGTCGGGGGGTCGGCCAATGCCAATAGTGCTTTACCCTGCTCATAACCACCGGGGACCCGGAAGTCGCCCCACCGCACGAGCTCCTCGTGGACCTGCAACCCGGCGGTCTCCAGCGCGGCGCGGAAGCCGTCGAGACGCGCTCTACTGGAAAGCAGGGCTGACTGGCCGGCGACGACGGCAATTCGCCTGTGGCCGAGTTCTATGAGGTGCCGCGTGGCCACAAGTCCTCCGGACCAGTTCGTGGTGCCCACCGAGCTGACGTCTGGTCCGGGATCGTTTGCGGGATCGATCACTACGAAAGGCAGACCTCGCGACCGCAACTCCC
>JBEKNX010000498.1:0-3409 GCA_049522375.1 Acidimicrobiales bacterium
CATCGGAGATCGAAGCCGCCTGCCGCCAACGCGTCTTCCGTTCATCCCACCTTCCCTCCGCCGTCAAAACCCAAGCCCCACCCGACATGACAGGAGACGCAGTATGAAGCCCCCTTCCCGCCTGTCACGGCCCGCGCCAGACCTACGATCGTCATTGCCATCCCTTCTTCCTCATTTGTCCAAGGGGTGGCACGCGCTGCACCAATGTGTGCGGCGCCGGTGCGATCGCCCTGTTGGCGCAGGGCGGTCCGCCGCACACAAGGTCCGGCTCGTGCCACTGAATACCTGGTCCCCGGTCGACATCCTGCTGCACAGACAGGCTGAACCGTCAGCCGACCTCGAGTCAGGCCAGGGACCAGTTGAGCCAGACGGTAGTACCCTTCACCCTGGCGGTGGTGGATCCCCGGCATAAAGCTCTATTGATTAACACTCCCTGCCGATTCGGTGCGCTCCTGGGTTTGCGGGCCGCCAGCTCGGTAGCAGTCGTTCTGAGCGCCCAGCCGCGCCTTCGAGGGCGACATCTGGACTAGGTGCCCGAGTCCGCACGACGACGTCCCCGTTGTGCCTTGCTATAGGCAGTGATTGGATGTTGTCTGGGAGAAGGAGGGTGCCATCGTGGTCTCCGCTGACCGGCTCATCGTGAAGACCCCAGACGGGCGGCAGCTAGAAGCCATCGTTTCTGGCCCAGAACACGGGCTGCCACTTGTGTTCCACAGTGGTGCGCCGATGGGGTTGGTGCCTCTGCCGTCTTTCATGGATCCGGCGCAGTGTGGCTTGAGGACGGTACTTTACGCCCGGCCCGGGTACGCCAGTTCGTCGCCGCACCCGTGGCGTTCTGTAGCCGACGCGGCGGCCGACACGGCGGTAGTCCTTGACGCCGTCGGCGCCGACCGCTTTGTCACGCTCGGCTGGTCGGCCGGAGGCCCGCACGCCCTGGCGTGCGCGGCCCTGTTGCCGGACCGGTGCCTGGCGGCTGCTGTGGTGGGCAGCGCCGTTCCCTTCATCGAGGCACACCGGAGCTGTTCACGGCCGAAGACGCGGAGTTGGCTAGGCTCCGCGCAGAGCCGGCCCATGAAGCCCAGGTCCTCAAATACTGTGAAGACTGGATAGCTGAGTTTTCCGGCGCGAGCGCAGCAACCATGGCTGACCGCGATGCCATGACTGCGGAGTTCGCCGACTGGATGGCCGCGAGTTTCAGGGCCGCTTTCGCCTCCGGTATTGAAGGTGTCCGTGGGGATTTCGTCGCTTTTCGGGCCGCCCGTGACTGGGGCTTCAAGGTCGCACAGTCACGTCGAGTTGCGATCTGGCACGGGGCTGAGGACCCGATGCAGCCCGTCGCCAATGCCGTGTGGCTGGGCGAGCACATCCTCGACGCCGAGTTGCACGTCCTTCCCGACGAAGGACATGTGTCAATTGGCCTCAGGTTCCGCGAAATCTTCGACGACCTCATTTCGAGATCACAGCAACCTGATCGAGAAGGAGCATAGGCGGGTTAATCGCGCCGATTCGTTGCAACTCGCGCGGTTGGCTCTGGCTCGGAACGCAACGCGGATCACGTTGTCTGTGCGGCAGCGTGGAGCCAGCCCACGACACGGTTTGCGCGCCAAAACGACGGATTTGGCGTTGAAAAGCGAGGAAATTCTGGTCCAAGAGTCGTCCAGAACCAACGCCGCATATTATCGAGGCGCAGCCCGACAATCTGTGCGGGGCCCGAACGCCGCCAGCTCTTGGGCACTGCTTCGATCGCCCGAATATGGCGTCAGACCGGCCAGTCCGGCGGGCAAGTGAAAGGGGGGACCAATAGTCTCGGTTATGCGCTCGGTCGGCGAGGTTTGGCCCCGAGCAAAGGAACGACCACCACGCGGAGCCTGCGGCGCTCCCCCACGACCCGTGGGTAGGCCCAGTGGGGGTCCTCCTGCGCCAGGCGGACACTGGGGAGCGTCCCTCTCGCAGTAACCAGCTGGGAGCCGGAACGTAAGAGGTGAGCCGCACCTTGCTCTTGTGACGCCACCGCCGCCGGCGGCACCGATCGACAACGGGACTGTCACCGCGCCGGCGACGGCCACGGGAGCCGGGCCGCCGGTCAGTCCGGTGCCCCACCTCCGGCTCTGGTGCTGGCGCACCACGGCTGCGCATAGGTCGTGCCCAAGCCTGCCCTCCTCCGCCAGTGCTCGTCACCTGCCCCTGTAGAGGGGATGACGGTCGGACGGCCAGAGCCCGCACTACCATCACGTACGCACTCGTTTAGGCCAACGCCTGAGACCGAACGGTGACAACTGGATACGAGGAGCCTGCCGTGGCTGATGAAATGAGCTTTTACGCCGTGAGGTGCGTCTTCCACGACGACCGGGACAGGGCCACCGGCCCTCAAGGTCTGGCGCCGGGCGAGCACGCCTACGAGGAAAGGATCACCCTGTGGCGAGCCACTTCGGCCGACGAGGCTATCGAGCTGTCGGACAAAGAGGCCGAGCAGTACGCATCGTCGGTCGGCTGCGAGTACACGGGCCTGGCTCAATCGTACTGGCTCGAAGAGGACCCGCGCCGCCAAGGGACAGTTGCTTTTTCACTGGTTCGCAAGAGCCTCTTGGAACCCCACGTCTACGTCGACACCTTTTTCGACACCGGGCTGGAGCTGGAGGAAGAAATAGAGGAATGACGGCCCCAGCCCCCGACGACGCCACCGGCCTCAGCGGGTCCTTGCCCAGCCCAGGCGCCTGTTACCGCGGGGCCCGGTCACCGCCCTAACAGGCCGCGAGCAGGGCTTCCCTAGCAACGGAAGGAAGGTTCGATCGGTGAATTGACGCGAGGGGTCGGAACTCCCGTTCCCGCACTTCCTCAGGAGCCGAGAAGCGGTAGCGGCCGTGCAAGTTGATGTGGTCCTAGGTCAACGGTGAGAGGTGCTCGACGTCGCTCTCGTCGAGGGGTTGCCGGATCGCGCGGCGTAGCTGGCCGTCAGGGACTTGCTCTTGGTGGGGAAGCGCTGGCCGTCCGAGGACGAAAGCGTCCCCCCGCCCCAGGGACGACAGGCCGAAGTTGCGGTGGTAGTTGACGATAATGGCGTTGGCGGCCGGCAGGGTGCCCTCGGTCAGGTACCGCTCTGTGTTGTCCCAGGCCAGCACGTCGTAGGCGCTGCTGGCGCCCTCTGCCATGCCGACCAGGCCAGGTGTCCGGCCCTGGCCCGACGAGGTCCTGGACCACTTGGGCTTCGACCCCCGCTCTTCCTACGTAGAGGATTTCTGGCTAGGGGTCCTAGTGTCCTGATTCTGAGGTTTCTAATGAAAATCTGATGATCTGGGAATTAACCTGGTTGGCGGCGCGTTCTTGCCATGCGACGATGGAGGTTCGTATGGCTCGAGCTGGTCGACCTAAAGCCGTCCTGGTGCTCAGTGACGAAGAACGCGACACCCTG
>JBEKNX010000499.1:0-3409 GCA_049522375.1 Acidimicrobiales bacterium
GAAGAACAGTGCGGGCGGGTTGCTCGTCCCGAGCGCCGAGAGCAGCTTGACCTGGTAGGTGTTGCCGCTGGACGGGGTGATGCTCACGTTCACGTGGTCGCCCGGGTGAGCGGCGTCGAACTGGGAGGCCAACTGCGCCCACAGGTTGTCGATGTTCTTGCCGTTGTCGACCATCCAGACGTTGATGCTGGCCGTCGGCGTTGACGAGCTGGTGGCGGCCGAGGCGCCCGGGACCCCCACGACGGCGACGGTCGACGCGGCGGTGACGGTCGAAGCGACGACGAGCGCGCCGAACAAGCGCCTGTTGCGATAGCGGCCGAGAGTTTTTCGGATCAAGTTGCTTCCCCTCTCAATAGGTCGACGGCCTGCCCGGCCGGGACCACCGGCCAGCAGGACCGATCATGAGCTATGACGGTTGTTATTCCGTTAACGCTAACGGCGCACGCTACCACCGGAGGGAGGTGGACGCAAGCGCGAGGATTGGGACAACCCGGGCATTTATGGCGCTTTTTCGACCTGAAACGTCCCGCCGCCGCCTCCGGCAGCTCGCTCCCGGAATAACCACCGTTGCTTGACCGCGGGCACGCAAGCCCGGTATCGTGCAAGTGTCGGCCGCTTACCTAACAGGCCTTGTAACGGTAACGTCCACAAGAGAGCCAGCCAGAATGACCTCTACTCATATCGGCGACCGCCCACTCACGATGCGCGAGATCGCGGAGGCGGCGGGCGTATCGCCCATGACCGTGTCCCGGGTGCTCAACAAGCGGCCCGACGTGGCGCCCGGCACGCGCCAAAAGATCGAGCAGCTGGTGGCCGAGTCTGGGTTCGTCCGCAGCCGGGCCGCCACCGCCATGCGCAAAGGCCGCCACGGCTTGATCGACCTGGTCGTCCTGTCGCTCGACTCCGCCTACATCCTCGAGATCATCCGGGGCGTGGAGGAAGCGCTCGAGCCGACCGGGTTCCGCCTCGTGATCTCGGCCACCAACGGCGAGGACCAGCGGGAGCGCCAGTGGCTGGCCAAGATCTCCGATGGCTGGACCGATGGCGCCATCCTGGTGCTGGCCCAGGGCCAGTCGGCTCGCCTCCAGACCCTGCGCCGGCGCCGGACCCCCTTTGTCGTGGTCGACCATCAAGGCGAGCTCGGGCCCCACGTCCCATCTGTCGGCGCCACCAACTGGGCGGGAGCGCGCAGCGCCACCGAACACCTGCTCTCCCTCGGCCACCGCCGCATCGCCTTCATCGGCGGCAGCCCCACCCTCGGCTGTGCCCAGGAGCGGGCCAGCGGGTACCGCGCCGCCATGGAAGCAGCGGGCGTCGAGATCGACCCCGACCTGGCGCGCCCGGGGACCTTCATGCACGAGTCGGGCTACGAACAGACCATGGCCCTGCTCGACCTGCCCCGGCCGCCCACCGCCATATTCGCCGGCAACGACACCATGGCCTTTGGCTGCTACACCGCTCTGCGGGAGCGGGGCGTCCCCGTGCCCGACGCCATCAGCATCGTCGGTTTCGACGACGTGCTCGTGGCGCCACTGGTCATTCCCCCGCTCACCACCGTGCACCAGCCCCTGGCGGACATGGGCCGTTTCGCCGTCTCGATGCTGCTGCGCCTGGTCGAGGGCCTCCCCCTGGATGCCGTGCGGGTCGAGCTGGCCACCTCGCTGGTCGTCCGCGACTCCTGCGCCCCGCCCGCGCCCCCGTCTCGGCCACGACCGTGACCAACGACGTCGAGTTGGACGTCGACGGGACCGACAGCAAACGTCTTCGGCTCTTCCCGCACTGGCGCACCTGCATCGGCGGCGGCCGCACGGCTGAGGCGCTGCGCGCCCGGTTCCAGCAACACCTCGAGATGGTGCAGCGGGACATGCCGTTCTCGTACCTGCGGGTGCACGGCGTGTTCCACGAGGACATGATGGTTTACCGGGAGAGCGCGGGCCGGGCCGTGCTCAATTGGCAGTACGTGGACATGGTCTACGACCACTGGCTGTCCGTCGGCATCCGGCCGTTCGTCGAGCTCGGCTTCATGCCTTACGACCTGGCCAGCGGGGCTGAGACCGTTTTCTGGTGGCGGGGCAACATCACTCCGCCCCGGGACTGGGACCGCTGGGAGCGGCTCGTCCGCCGCTTCGTCGAGCACGTGATCGAGAGGTACGGGCTCGAAGAGGTCCGCCGGTGGTACTTCGAGGTGTGGAACGAGCCCAACCTCGAGGTTTTCTGGAAGGGCGCCGACTTCGCCGCCTACGTGGCCCTGTACGAGCGCACGGCCCGCGCCATCAAGGACGTCGACCCGAGCCTGCGGGTGGGCGGCCCCGCCACCTCGGGGGCGGGCGAGGCGGCGGGCCGTTCACCGTGGGGCCAGCGCTTCCTGGCCGAGTGCCGGCGCCGCAGCATCCCGATCGACTTCTTCTCGACCCACCCGTACCCGACCCTCCACACCGCCGACCTCGCCGGCGAAGGGGACATGACCTGGGACGGTCCCGACCGCCTCGCCGTCGACCTGCGGGGGGTCAACGATCTCCTGGCCGCCACGGGGTACTCCGGGCTCGAGCGGCACTTCACCGAGTGGAGCAGCAGCCCCAGCCCCCGGGACCCCGCACACGACACGGCCTTCATGGCCCCGTTCATCGTCCGCAACAACTGGGCCGCCCGGGGCTTGGCCGACGGGCTGGCCTTCTGGGCACTGAGCGACATCTTCGAGGAGAACCGGCTCGGCGACGGGCCCTTCCACGGCGGGTTCGGCCTCGTGAACGCCCAGTCGCTCAAGAAGGCCGCCTACCACGGCTACTGGTTCTTGTCGCGCCTCGGCCCCCGGGAGCTGGCCAGCGGCGAGCGCTTCGCGGCCACGGTGCGCGACGACGGGACGCTCGCCATTTTGTTGTGGAACTACCAGCATTACCGCGGCGGGTCCTCACGGTCGCTCCTCGAGTACCACCGCCCCCCCGACGAGCCCGACACCGGCGAGGTCTACGGGCTGTTCGAACCCGGGACCACGGAGCACTTCCGGCTGCGGGTTTCAGGCCTAGACGGGACGGTCCGGGTCACGACCACCCGGTTAGACCGCGAGCACGGGAGCGTCTACGACGCCTGGCTGGCGATAGGGGCCCCCTCGCACATCCGGCCGGCCGACCTCGAGGTGCTGCGGGCACGCATGGAGCCGGAACAACGCAGCGAGTGCCTGACTGCCTCGGGGGGACGGCTGGAGTACTCGGCCGCGGTGGAGCCCCACGGGGTAACGCTGCTCGAGTTCAGCGCCGGAGCTCGCCCACCGGCGCCGGTGCCTTAGGCCGAGGTGTTCGCTTCGGCACCGAGGACGCCGGCACGGAAGCCGCCGGCACGGAAGCCGCAGGCACGGGGGGCCCAGGCGCGGAGGGCGCCGACCTGGTGATGGGCGAGGTGAGCAGGTCGAGCG
>JBEKNX010000500.1:0-3404 GCA_049522375.1 Acidimicrobiales bacterium
CGTTCTTCGTGGCGAACTATGGCCTGGGCCAAGGGCGGATCCTCTTGTTGCTGGGCCAAGAAGACGCCGGCTACGAGGTCCTCGAGGGGATCGTGGCCAAGTTGGAGCCTTTAGGGTTTTTTGGCATATGCCTGGAGAACCGTGCGCTGCTCGCCGAGGTCGCCATCAGGCGTGGTGACCTTCCTGGCGCCCGTCGCCACCTAGACGCATGCAGCTGGCGCTTGCCCCGGGTCGTCGAGCCGGCAGGAGCCCCGGTCTTGCGAGCTGAGGCTCGTCTAGCACGAGCTCAGGGTGAGCCGGTCCGCGCCCACGCCTTGGCCTGCGATGGGCTGTCGGCAGCCCTCGAGGGCGGCCACATGCTGTGGGCCGTCGACCTGCTCGAGCTGGTGTCCGTTACTTGTACCGATCTCGGCAGCTTTGCCGAGGCGGCTCGCTTGTTGGGAGCCGCTGAGCGCCGGCGGGACCTTATCGGCTATGTGCGGCCGGCTCCGGCTCGTCATGAACTCGCGCCTCCGCTGCTGGTCATGCGGACTGCCTTGGGTGACGGGCCTTTCGACCAGGCGGTGCTGCAAGGGCGGGCGCTCGGTCTCGGCGAAGCCGCCGCTTATGCCCGGCGGCGAAGAGGGCCCCGGCGCAGGCCCTCGTCCGGCTGGGACAGCCTCACTGCCTCCGAGCAACAAGTTGTCTCCCTTGTCGGAGAGCACCTGACCAACGCCGAGATCGCGAAGCGGCTCTTTGTGTCCCCCGTAACTGTGAAGAGCCATTTGAGCCGAGTGTTCGCCAAGCTGGGTGTCGCGAACCGAGCCCAGCTAGCTGCCGCCGTACAGCGCCGTAGGGCACCCAGACTTTAGCGCCAGAGCGCGCAAACGCCCGACGCAGCCGGCCCTTCGCGGACAAACCCACTCGAGCCCTCACTCGCCGCGGATGAGGGCGGCCCGGCGTCTCGGAGACACCATCTGAGCCACGCGGAACATTGTTTATTGTGCAGGCACTCCCAACTTGATGACCCAGCGCCGATTCGGCGTTATGTATTCTCAGCTCCAACCATGATGGCTGAGCCCTAGCGAGCATAATATCCTGGTGGGTTAGCGGCCGCCGGCAACGAACATTCATGTGCGGGTCTATATATGGACAGCCCACGCCGAACAGGTGCCGAATAACGCCTCGCTCTCCCGCTGAGCGGTGCGCTCAGACGATGATTTGCGCGATGCCCTCACCTTCGCGGTCGGTGGGCGGCCGCATGGCGCGAGCGCGGAATGTCCGGGGGCACGTAGCCGGAGCTGGTGATGGCCGTGGCTGTGCTTGCTCCGCTCGAATACGGTCGACGGAGCTGTCTCGTCTCCGGTGCTGCGGGCAAGGACTTCGATGGTGTCTCACCCGAGCGAGGTCCCCCTGCGCTACAGGCTCATGCCCGGCAGCGGTCGTTCGGCCGCAAGGTCGGTCCAGGGCTGCGGTTGTAGCCATTGACCTGGCGTGCGCTGGCTGGGGGCGCGGTCCCGTTCGGCTCGACGCACCTGGTCGAAGACGGTACCGGCTTGCTCGGCGAGCTCGGCCCATTCAGTTGGCCCGGGGCAGTCGTTGCTGGCCTGGAGCACCCGGTCGGCGATGGCGATCTGGCGGCGGGCCAGGTCGGTCTGTGGGCTCCATCCAGTCCAGGGCGGGCTGGCGCCGTCGTTGCGGTCGAGTGCGGCTTCGATATCGAGGGCGTGGTGGCACCACACAGCCCGGCCTGCAGGTGTGCCCGGAGGCGCTCCGATCCGCCGGACCAGGTGATCGGGAGGGCCCTCGGCGAGGGCGGCGACCCGGTCAGGGCGGGTGCGGTCCAGGGCGGCGTCGACCTGGGCGAGGTTAGTGCCGATCGCCTGGCGCGGGACGGCCACATCGGCGAGGTGGTCTTGACGCTGTTGCTGGTGTTCGGCCAGGGCGGCCAGACGCTCCCGCAGGTGACGCTCAGCGTTAGTCGCCTGCTGGGCCCGGCGTTCGACGGCGGCGAGCTGCGCCTGGGCGTCTGCAACGGCCTTTTGGTCGTGGCGGCCCCACCGCCGCCTGCCGACGTCTTCTAGTCGAGCTTGCCCGGCCGCCAGTAGCTTTTCGGCTTGGTGGTGCTGGCTGACCACGTCGGCCAGCTGGCGGTGGGCCTGGTCCCACTGGTCGCCCCGGTCCTCGGGTACGGCGGCGTCGATGGCCCGTCTGTGGCGCTCCAAGGTGCTGCGGGCGTGACGGAGCTTGTCGATCCCATAGGCGAGCGGGTCGTCCGCCCAAACACAGGCGGCGACTACCTCGGCCCAGTGGCGGTCCACCTGGTGGTGCAGGCTGACCAGGTCGGCACGCCGCCAGCCTTCGGCCGTCTCGAAGTGCTCGTAGGCGTCCTGGTCCTGGCGCAGGCGCTCCACCCGCCCGGCCGTCTCCTCGTGGCGCTCGCGAGCAGCCGCCGCCCGCCGCGTGTCGCCCTCGAGCTTGTCGTGAAGGAATTGGCGATGGTCTCGGCCGTTGCGGCTCCACCCGGCCAAGTGGCCCAGCTGGTCGAGCTGGCGCCCGCTGTGAGCGGCGGCGGCGTCCATGCTCTCTAACCAGGCCGAGACCGAACGCATCTCGTCAACGGCGCCAGCCAGTGCGTCCTGGCGGTCGGGGGGCCGGGCCGACAGGGCCCGTTCGTGCTCGGCGATGAGCTGGTGCAGCTGGCGGTCGAGGGCCCACGGGTCGCTGCGGGCGGCCATAGAGGGGTCGGGTTGGCGGCTGAGCGCGTCGGCGACCTGTTCGGCCCCGTCACGCTGGTCGGCCAGGGCCCCACCGTGGTCGACCACGGCCACCCGGGCCGTGTTCCAAGTGTGAGTGGGCTGGCGCGAGCGGGACTGGCCGGTATAGCCCCGGTAGGCGTCGAGCGCCGAGCTTCCCAGCAGGTGGCAGGCCTCCCAGGTGCCGCCCTGGGCCCCGTCGACGGTACGGGCCCAGGCGTGGGACAGGTTGGGGGCGCCGTCCTTGCGGGCGCCGGCCACGAACGCCGCCGGGAGCAGCACCTCAAGCCCTCCGTCGCCGTCGAGGCGTACGGTCAGCCCATCGCTGCCGGCCCGGGCCACCGTGGCCGTGGTGCCGTTGACCAGCCGGCTGGTGGGGGGGCCGCAGCGGGCGTGCAGCAGGACCCGGTCCCCGGCCCGGTACTCCCGCTCGCTGGCCCACCCCGGCCCGTTCAGAGCCGGCCCGCTCAGCACCCCGGCCTCGCTCAGGTAGGCCCGGGCCCGGTCGGCCAGGTCCTCGGCGTCGGTATGGGACACGACCAGCGCCGCCACCTGGTCGGCGCCGAACTTGGCGATGTCGGCGCAGACGGCGCCGGCCATGGCCTGGCGAGCCTGGGCCGGGCTGGCGTGGTCGTGCTCCCAGCCCTGCTCGGAGCGAAGCTGCTGGGA
>JBEKNX010000501.1:0-3400 GCA_049522375.1 Acidimicrobiales bacterium
GAAGCCGAACTGGCAGCCGCCTCCCAACAGCTCGCTCGTTACGGGAGCCCCTGCGCCGGCGCCCCTGAGCTCCTCCAAGCCCTGGCCGCGGACGAGCGGCTCCATCTCTCGGTCCTGACGGGCAACATCGCGCCTAATGCCGTGGTCAAGCTGGCCGCGTTCGGGCTCGACAAGTGGCTGGACCTAGAAACAGGGGCGTACGGCAGCGACCATGAGGACCGCCAACAGCTGGTGCCCATAGCGCTCGACCGTCTGGCCTCCCTGCGAGGTGCTCACCTGTCACCCGAGCAGGCCTGGGTCATCGGCGACACGCCACGCGACTACGAGTGCGCCCAGGCCGCCGGTGCCCACTGCCTGCTGGCAGCGACCGGCCGCTTCAGGGCTGAGGAACTCGAGGGCCTGGGAGCCGATGCCGTCCTGGCCGATCTGGCCGCTACCGAGGCCGTGGTCGACCTGCTCAGCGCCGGGCTTTAGTCCGGCGAGACGGCCCGGCAGCCCCATTCCCTCCCTTTCTTGCGGTATTTGTATCGTTGAGGGGTTATGGCGATGCCGCCCCGGCCGTTGAGACGCCGCGGTGGACCTCAACGGTGGCTCATTGTCCCGTTCGTGCTGACGCTGGTCGTCCTGCTGGTCGACGCCTCGATGCACGCTCGGTCGTCCGGCCCCGAGACCACGATGAACAGCCAAGCCTGGGTCGACACCATACTGCCCTACATCGCTGAGTCCACCGTGCAGGGACGGGAGATCGCTCAGATCAGCTCGGACCGCCTGACCGAAGGGTCGGGAGCTGCGGCCGGTCAACTGTCAAGGATCGCCGAAGCGGCGGCGTCAACATACAACCAGGTAGCGTCCGTCACCCCCCCGGCGCCGCTGGCGACCGCCGCTGGGCTGTTGGAAGCCTGCCTGGTGTCCCGCGAGGACGGGGCGACCGAGATGGCTGTTGCGGCGCGGGACCTGCTCAGAGGTGGGCTAGCTGCGACTGCGGTTTTGCAGATGAGCGCGGCCGTTTCACAGTTCGAGGTGGGCGACACCGCCTATCGGCTGTTCGCCCGGGACGTGCCGAGGCTCGGCGTCAGCATGCCGGCGTCGCAATGGGACGACGGCACCGGCGCGTACCAGTCGAGCGCTTTGGGCGGGTTCGCTCAGCGGCTCCTCGCCGGCGTGCCCAGGTCGCCCCTGCACAAGCTGGCCATTGACGCCATATCCACCGACCCACCAGCACTGAGCACGGAGGGCAAGGTCCAGGTCCTGTCGCCTGCCTCCTCGGTGTCGGTCACCGTGGTGGTGGAGGACGTGGGCCAGGACGCGGAAAAGGGCATCCGGGTGGTGGCCACGGTGAGCCCGGGCCAGGGAGTGGCCCACCAGCAGTTGAGCGCGTCGGTCAACCTCTCCAGGGGCCAGGCGCAGGCCGTACGTCTGGCCGGGCTCCGGTTGGTGCCAAGCACGCCAACCGCCCTAACCGTGCAAGCCCTGGAGCCGGCAGACGAAGCCGGCAGCGCCTCGAAGGCCCTGCTGATCGAGCTACCGGGGCCCGGCTTCACAGCCCCCGCGACCACAGCCCCGCCTCCGGCGGTCGTGACATCGTCCACCACGACAGCAGTGGCCACCGCCGGCCCGACGACCACGGCGGCGATAACGACCACGGCGGCCCCGGCGGCGACCCTGGCGCCCACGGCTACTGTTGCGTTCACTACAACAGTGACCCTGGCGGTGGCAACGACGCAGGCACCGACGACGACGGTTTCGCCCACGACGACCGTGAGGCCGACCACGACCGTCAGGCCCACCACCACCGTCCGGCCCACCACCACCGTCCGGCCCACCACCACCGTCCGGCCCACCACCACCGTCCGGCCCACCACCACCGTCCGGCCCACGACGACCGTCAGGCCCACTACCACCGTCCGGCCCACTACCACCGTCCGGCCCACCACCACCGTCCGGCCCACCACCACCGTCCGGCCCACCACCACCGTCCGGCCCATCACCACCGTCAGGCCCATCACGACGGTGGCGGGAGCAACGACGCTGCCGGCGGCGGCGACCACCCTTCCCACCACACCAGTCCCAGCGGCAACAACGACACCGCTGCTTCCCGCAACGGCGCCAGCGGCTACCACAGTGCCGCAAACTCCCGCGGCATCAACGACACTGGCCAGCCCGGCCTCGACCAGTGCCGGTGCCGCCACTACGACTTCCCCGACCACGTGACCACGGCCTGGGTACTGCGCGGCGGGGCCAGTTTCGGAGCGGCCCAGGTCGGTATGGCGAAGGCCCTGATGGAAGCGGGGCACCACCCCGACCGGCTCTACGGGACCTCGGCCGGAGCGCTCAATGCCGCCTGGCTGGCGGCCGAGCCCACCTTGGGAGGGCTGGAGGCGTTGGCCCGCCTCTGGACCGTCGTCACCCGGCGTGACGTCTTCCCCTTGAGCGCGCCCGCAGCCATAGCGGGGTTCGCCGGCCGGAAAGACCATTTGGTCAGCTCCCGGGCGCTAGCGAAGTGGCTGCGGTCCACAGTGCTGGTGCGCCGTCTGGAGGACGGTGTGCTCCCTCTCGCAGTGGTCGCCACCGACCTCGAGACGGGTGAGGAAGTGGTGCTGGAAAGCGGCCCCGCGGTTCCCGCCCTGTTGGCGTCCTCGGCCATGCCCGGTGTCTTCCCGCCCGTGCGCATAGGGGGGCGTTGGCTCATCGACGGGAGCGTCGTGTCCGACACCCCGGTTGGCCCAGCAGTGAGAGCGGGAGCCGACCGGGTCTTCGTCCTGCCGAGCGTGCCCGCCGGTCCCATGCCTCGGCCCCGGTCCGCCCTCAACGTTTTACTACGGTCGACGTCCATCTCCCTGGCTCGCCACCACGTCGACGCGGTGACCGCCTGGTGCGACCGCTGCCAGCTGTACATCGTGCCGGCGCCTCTGGTCCCCGGGGTGTCGCCGTTCAGTTTCGACCGGAGCCCCGAGCTGATCGAGGCCGCCTACCGCCTCACGTCCAACTGGCTCACCGCAGCGCGCCCGGTTGCCCGCCAGGCTCTGAGGGAGGGAGCAGAGAGCCCGCCCGGCACGGCTAATCCGCAGGATCGGACGCCGGAGAGGTAATTTGTGTGCAGCCGGTAGCGAGGTCGCTGATCACACTTGTTCGGAATGAGAGGATGACCAATGGCGTCTAAAGGCCGGCGCGGCCGGGAGCCCGAACCTTCTTCGGGCCGACCGGTCCCTGGCCAAGGCGATGGGCCCGGCGGACTTAGCGTGCCCGGCTGGCCCGCCCCCGGTCCTGAGGCCTGGCCGGTACCGGGCCCCGACGACCCCGGCACGGCCGACCTGGGCCCGGAGACCGGCCACTGGGAGCTGGAAGCCGAAGATGACCCCGACGGCGACGGGACGGCAACGTGGGACGGGCCCATGGTGTG
>JBEKNX010000502.1:0-3392 GCA_049522375.1 Acidimicrobiales bacterium
GGCAGCTCCCGTCTATCGGCTCGTCGGGGTGGGTATTCGACGAACTGCTGGACAGAGCCACACGTGCCCAGATCGATATGTGCTCGCCGATGATCCGGACGTCGTGCCTCGCCTTGCACCCTTTCAACGAGTCAATATTTGCAGAAGGAGAAGCCATCTTCTTCCGGATCTCCCTTACCCATAAGTTTTCCCACCTGGAAGAGCCGGTCGTGCTACTTCGCGACCACGGGACAAACGCGGGAAAGGCTATCCGGAAGAACGCTTTCATGACTTTCCAGGCCCTGGACGTCCTGGAGGCAAATCCGGCACTGCCCCCGGAGAGGCAACGTACTGTCCGTCGGTGCCGTGCCCGGCTGTCAGTGGGGTACGCGTGGCAGGGTGCTCGCAGAGACGAAGATCGAAGCTGGATCTTAAAGTGCCTTCGCCAGGCCTGGCGTAACGATGTGCCAACGTCGCTCACGCTGCGGACGTTCGGTGCGTTCTGCCTTTGTTCGTTGCCCAACCCAGTGAGGTCGCGCGTGAACCGAATGCTTGATGGCATTAGCCGGCACCCTGGGACCAAGCAACGGGTTGCGAGATTTGGAGGCAGTGCCGATGATTGACTGTCGCTTAGCGGCCTGCCCGGCTGCGGCGGAGGGGCACATCGGCACTTCCTCTGCCTACGGCCGAACTGGGCCAACGCCGGGAGTGACCGTCGCGACGTGAGCAGCATGACGGTTCGGGCCCGAACATCGAGCGAGGCTTCTTTTCAGTGAAGATTTTGACCGTAATAGAGACTTTGGGCGCCGGGGGTGCCGAACGGGCCCTACTTACGCTCCTTCCCGCCCTGGGCCAGAGGGGTCACGAGTGCGAGGTGGCCGTGCTTAGACCCCCGATGACCCTTGAACCCGAGTTTTCCGCTCGGGGCGTCCCGGTCCACCATTTAGGGCTGCGGCACCGGTGGGACCTTCCCCGCGGCGTCGCCCGTGTATCGGTCCTCGCTCGGCGCGGCCAGTTCGACGTCGTGCACGGCCACCTCTTCTTCGGTGGGCTCTACGTGGCGATGGCCCGGCCGTTTGCCCCGGGGACCGCCGGCCTTGTCACTTTCCACAACCTCGGCTACGACAGCTACCCGGCGAACACGACGTGGCGAAAAGCCCGCAAGCGGGTGGACACGGTCGCCATGAGGTCACTCGACCGGCGGGTGGCGGTTTCCGAGGCGGCTGCTAGTCACTACCGCACCCACCTCGGCTTGCGGGACTGCGATGTCGTGCCAAACGGTTTGGACCTTTCCGCCGTTCAGAGCCATCACGGCGACCGCCGGGAGACTTCACTCCGGCTGGGTGTTGACCCCGACCGCCCGCTGCTTGTTGCCGTGGGCCGCTTCGTTCCCGAAAAGTCCCATGGGGACCTCATCGCAGCCCTGCGGCTTGTGCGCGACCGCAACGCCTCAGTTCAGTTGGTCCTTGTCGGTGACGGTCCCCGGCGCGCCGACGTCGAGAACGCCGTTAGGACCGCCGGAGTGACAGACGCCGTCGTGCTTGCCGGGACGCGTCCCCACCATGAGGTCTTGGACATCGTTGCGGCTGCGGACATATTTGTCTCGTCGTCTGTCCACGAGGGTTTCTCGCTCGCGACAGCCGAGGCCATGGCATTGGGGCGGCCAGTTGCGGTCACTTCCGTGGGCGGTGTGCCCGAGATCGTCGGCCACGACGGCGCGGGCCGCCTGGTACCGGCGGGACAGCCCGAGGCTCTGGCCAGGGTGATCCTGGAACTTCTCGGCGACCCTGCCGCGGCTGCGGCGTGTGGGGAACTTGGGCGCCGTCGGATCGAGGAGCGCTTCTCCATTCAGGTAGTCGCCGAGCAGCTGGAGTCGGTGTACGAGGCGGCGCTGACCTCCAGACGACGTGAGGCCCGTTGACCCCCAGGAATAACCACCGCGGGGCTGGACGTGAAGACGAGCCCCACGGGACCGGCTCGCAGGCAGGGCGCGAAACGCGGTCGGTCGCCAGCCAGGTTGCGGCCGGCGGTGCCTGGGGCCTAGGTGGGCAACTCGCAGTGCTCCTGGCAACGGTGCTGGCCACACCGTTCACGATCCGTCTGCTCGGCCCATCACGTTATGGCACGTGGGGGCTCCTGCAGTCCTCGCTCAGCTGGGCCGCCCTCGCCGATTTGGGCATGGCCAGCGCGTCCACCAAGTTCGCGGCTGAACGCTACGCCGTCGGCGACGGTCCGGGAGAAGCCGCCGTCGTGTGGACTTCGCTCGGGGTTACCGTAACCGCCACGGCGTGCACGGCCGCTTTGGTCGGCCTCTGGGCTCCGTCGATACTCTTCCATCTGCTCCATGTCCGGGGTGGATCCCTTGGCTCTGACGTGCTAGCGCTCCGGGTCTTCTGCGGCCTCTTCCTTTTCCAATCGGTGGCGGGCACCATCAACACCCCCCAGGTGGTGCGCCTGCGCTGGCGTCCTTACACCGCCATTACCCAGGGCGCGAACCTTGTCCTGATCGCGGGAGTCCCGATCGCCCTCGCCTGTACGTCGGGCGGCATTGTGACGGCCTCGGCGGTTGCCCTCGCCGCCGCGGCACTCGGAGCGGTAGCCAACCTGGTAGTGGCCGTCCGGCTCCAGCGAGAGTTGCTGAAGCCTCGATTCCGTCGGTACCTGGTGCGACCGCTGCTGAGCTACGGAGGTTCTCTGACTCTCGCCGGCCTGGCCGCCATACCGCTGGAGACCGCCGAACGGTTCCTTCTGGCGCTCAACCATTCGACGGTCGTCGTGGCCCACTACGCCGTTGCCGCCAGCCTCGGGACCATCCTTGCCATCCTGCCCCAGCAGTTGGCGGGGCCACTCATGCCGGCCTTGGTGCGGCTCGAAGCTGGGGGCCGGACCGACGAGCACCGCTCGCTGTACCGCAAAAGCCTTCAGGCCCTGTTCCTGTCCCTTACCCCGGCTGTCATCCTGCTGGCCTTCCTGGCTCACCCGTTCCTCTCGGTATGGGCCGGCGCCCAGTACGGGCGCTCCAGCACGGGGCCGTTCTTTGTCATCCTTGGTGGGCTCTGGTTCAACGCTTTCTCCTATGTGCCGTTCTTCTACCTGGTGTCTTCGGGCCGTACCAAGACGATCGCCTACATCCGCTTCGCCGAACTAGGGCCTTTCATCGCCGCAGCCGCTCTTCTGACGGCGCGTTTCGGGGCCATGGGTGCGGCCGTGGTGTGGTCGGCGAGGGTTGTGATCGACTGCATCGTGACCTTCGCGGTAGTACATCACGTAGCGGCACTGCCCTGGTCGCCACTTCCGGCGCGCCGCACCGCCGCTATGGTCGCCGCAGCGGCCCTCGGCGCCGCTGCGGCCGGGACGGCGATGGTCGCTCACGGTCTGGCCACCCGGCTGGGTTGTGCAGCCGTGCTCGGCAC
>JBEKNX010000503.1:0-6293 GCA_049522375.1 Acidimicrobiales bacterium
CGACAAGATGGCCGCGCCGTGGCCATGGGGGGACCTCTCACGCCGGACCAGATCGTGTACTGCCGGTCTTTCCCGCTCTGGGTCGAAGCCCGGCCCGGCGAGCCGGCCGGAGACTTGAAGGCGCGCCTCGCCACCGCCGTGCGGCAGCACGCCGGCACCTACCAGGTGCCCCCCACCGTGGTCCTGGTGCAGGGACTGGGCCTGTTCGCGTGCGGGGACACCTGGGCAGACGCCAACACCTCCCGGCTCGTGTACATCGATGCCATCAAGGTGATGGCAGGGGCGCGGCGTATGGGCGGCGTCCAGTACCTGCCGGACGACTTCCGCAGCTTTATCGAACACTGGGAGGTGGAGTCGTACCGCCGAGCGGTGAAGGCCGCCTCGGCCGGAGCGGGGAAAGTGGCGGGCAAGGTCGCCCTGGTAACGGGGGCGGCCCAGGGTTTCGGCCTGGAGATCGCCCAGGACCTGGCCGCAGAAGGCGCCCACGTGGTGCTTTCGGACCTAAACGCCGCCGGGGCACAGAAGGCGGCCGCCGCCCTCAGCGCCAGCCTGGGCCCGGGCCGGGCGATCGGGCTGCCTATCGACGTCACCGGCGCAGATTCCGTGGCCGAGGCCGTTCACCGGGTGGTCCGGGCCTACGGCGGCCTCGACCTGCTCGTTTCCAACGCCGGCGTCCTGCGTGCGGCCGGCGTGAAGACCCAGGCCGAGGGAGACTTTGACCTTTCCACCGCGGTCAACTACAAGGGCTATTTCCTGTGCGTACAAAAGGTGGCGCCCATCCTGGCGACCCAGCACGAGGTCCGTCCTGACTACTGGACCGACGTCATCCAGATCAACTCCAAGTCCGGGCTCGCGGGGTCCAACAAGAACTTCGCTTATGCCGGCAGCAAGTTCGGGGGTATCGGATTGACCCAGTCGTTCGCCCTGGAACTGGTGAGCGACGGTGTCAAGGTGAACTCGGTCTGCCCCGGGAACTTCTTCGACGGGCCACTGTGGTCAGACCCCGACATGGGGTTGTTCGCGCAGTACCTGCGCACCGGTAAGGTGCCCGGGGCCAGCACCGTCACGGACGTGAAGCGCTTTTACGAGAGCAAGGTGCCGATGGGCCGGGGGTGCACGACCGCCGATGTCATGAAAGCCATCTACTACCTCGTTGCCCAAGAGTACGAGACCGGCCAGGCCCTACCCGTGACCGGTGGCCAAGTGATGCTGCACTAACAGCGAGAGCTGATCTAACTGCGAAAGATGGCCTCTATGACCCAGCCTGAAGCAGTCCCGGCGACCCAGTACGCGGTACAGCTGGTCGGGCCGGGCCAGTTGGTCTTGAACACCGAAAAGGAAGTCCCTCAACCAGGCCCGCACGAGATTTTGGTGAAAGTCGAGTCGGTGGGCCTTTGTTTTTCGGACGTCAAACTCCTCAAGCAGTTCTCCGACCACCCCCGCAAGGACGATATCCGCGCCGGGATCAGCCCCGAGATCCTGGAGAAGTTCCGCAGCTATGTCCCGGGCACCAAGCCCGCCGTGCCCGGGCACGAAGTCGCCTGCCGTATCGTGGCCATCGGGCCCGGGGTCGAGCGCCATCGCGTCGGGGAGCGTTGCCTGGTCCAAACGGACTACCGCTCCCTGGTCACCAAGGGGGCCAACGCCGCCTTCGGCTACACCTTCGAAGGAGGGCTGCAGGAGTACGTCCTGCTGGACGAACGGATCGTCATCGAGCCCGGCACCGGGGAGCGTTACCTGATCCCTGTCCCCGAGTCCTTGAGCGCGTCGGCCATCGCCCTGGTGGAGCCCTGGTCATGCGTAGAAAATGCCTACGCCAGTGCCGACCGCCGCACGGTCCTGGCCGGAGGCCGCCTGCTGGTGGTCGCCGACGCGGGCCATGAAGTGGTGGGCCTGACCGAGGCTTTCGACGGGCGCGGCGCCCCGGCGTCGGTGGTGACGGTCACCGCAGACGGCACCCAGCGGGGGTACCTGAACTTGATGGCCCTCGCCGTCGCTGACGCCGACGATGTGCGCCAGCTCCCCGATGCGAGCTTCGACGACATCGTCTACTTCGGGGCCTCGGCGGAGACCATCGAGGTGCTCAACGACAAGCTGGCGGCGTCGGGCATCATCAACATCGTGCTCGGAGGTTCGAGCATCGGACGCCGGGTGGCGGTCGGGATCGGCCGCATCCATTACGGCCTCACCCGCTGGATAGGCACACCGGGGCCTTCGGCCGTCGACTCGTACTCGGTCGTGCCCGGTTCGGGCGAGTTGCGGCCGCACGAAAAGGTCCTCATCATCGGCGCCGCCGGCCCGATGGGCCAGATGCACGTGATCCGCAGCCTGTGCACGCCGGTGGAGGGACTAAGCGTGGTGGGCGCCGACGTTGACGATGCCCGGCTGGAGGCGCTGAGGCGCAAGGCCGAGCCGTACTCGAGGCGTAACGGCGTACCCCTCAGGTTGGTAAACACGGCCAAAGAGCCGCTCGACGAGCGTTTCAGCTACCAGGTCGTCCTCGTCCCGTCCGGGCCACTGGTGGCGGCCGCCGTGGACAACAGCGGGCGCGGCGGCCTGGTGGACATATTTGCGGGGATCCCGGCCCATACCCGCCAGGAGATCGACCTCGACGGTTACATACGGCGTCGCTGCTACATGTTCGGGACCAGCGGTTCGGTGATAAGCGACATGAAGGTGCTGCTGGACAAGGTTTCTTCGGGACAGCTCGACACCAACTGCTCGGTCGACGCCGTGTCGGGCATGGCGGGCGCCATAGACGGCGTGGCGGCGCTGGAGAAGCAGACGATGGCCGGGAAGATAGTGATATACCCCATGCTCCACGACGTCGGCCTGACCCGGCTGGCTGAGCTGTCCGAACGCTTCCCCAGCGTTGCTTCCAAACTGGACGCCGGCCAATGGTGCAAGGACGCCGAGCAGGAGTTGCTGCGGGCCGGTGCCGCGGCGGGCCCGGGCACCACCGCTGAGGGGCCAGTGCTGACGGGGCCCGAGGGAGGCCGTCGATAGATGGCGACGTCAGTAGAGATGCCCAAGCTCGGCAATACGGTTGAGGACTGCCTGCTTTCGGCCTGGAGAAAGCACAAGGGCGACACCGTCGCCGCCGGGGACGTGATCGCCGAGATCGAGACCGACAAGACCAATTTCGACCTGACGGCGCCGGTGGGCGGTGTCCTGCTCGAGACGTTCTTCGAAGAGGGAGCCCTCGTCCCGGTCTTCACGGTCATCTGCGCCATCGGCGCCGCGGGGGAGAAGGTCGACGCCGTGCTGGCCCCGTCTGCCGGGGGCGCAGACGGGCACGACCCGGTCCGCGACCGCGACCTGCTCACTTCGCCGCCGGTGGCCTTGGAGGCAACGCCGGCCGCGTTGACCGGTGACCGACGCGGCCGCGCGTAACGGCGGGCCGCCTGCGGGCCCGGCGCCCCTGAGCCCCCGCGCTCGGCGGTTCGCCCGCGAGCACGACATTCCCCCATCCTTGATCGAGGGCACCGGGCCTCAGGGCCGTGTACTGGAGAGCGACCTGCGGCACGTGCTCCATACCGGGCCCCGTCCCGCCCCGGCCGGGGGGGCGGCAGTCGAACGGCAATTGGCGGTTAGCGGTGTGGGCCAGGCCAGTACAGGTGGGGGTGCCCTCGGGGCGCCGGTCTCCTCGGTCCGCCAGCGCATTGCCAAGCGCCTGAGGGAGTCTTTGAGCTCGACAGCGCAGTACACGCTGCACAGCTCGGCCAATGCCGGTGGCCTGTTGACGGTGCGCAAGAAGATGAAAGCCTCGGCGGCCACAGCCGATATAAACATCAACGACCTGATGGTCTTCTGCACCGTCCGGGCACTGCTAGAGGCGCCCGATATCAACGCCACGTTCGTGGACGGCGCCCTGTACCGCCACGCTGCTGTCCACATCGGTTTCGCCTGCGACACCGACCGGGGACTGGTCGTGCCCGTGGTCCGCGACAGCCAGGACCTCTCGCTATTGGGCCTGGCCCGGCGCCTGAAAGAACTGGCGGCGCAGGCGGTGGCCGGCTCCATCGGCGTCGACGACCTCAACGGCGGCACGTTCACCATCTCCAACCTGGGCAGCCTCGGAGTGGAGTCGTTCACCCCGGTGTTGAACCCGCCCCAGGTGGCCATCCTCGGCGTCAACGCCATCGGCCTCAAGCCGGTGCGCAAACCCGACGGCAATATCGAGTTCATCGACTCGATCGGGCTCTCGCTCACCCTGGACCACCAGGTGGTCGACGGCGCTCCGGGCGCCCGGTTCCTGCGGGCCCTGCGGGAAAAGATCGAAGATGCGGAGGCGCTGTGTACGACCTGATCGTCATCGGCGCCGGCCCCGGTGGCTACGACGCCGCCGCCCACGCCGGCCACATGGGCCAGAAGGTTGCCCTGGTCGAAAAGCAAAGGGTCGGTGGTACCTGCCTCAATGTCGGCTGCATACCCGCCAAGGCCTTCCTGCGGTCGTCGCGCCTGTACCGGGAGTGCGCGGAGGCCAAGTCCTTCGGCGTCGAGGTCGACGCCTTCCGCATCGACATGCCCACGGTGGTCGAGCGCAAAAACCGTATCGTCGGGACGCTGGTCAAGGGTGTGGAGGGACTTCTCAAGCGCTCCGGCGTCGAAGTCTTCACCGGCCACGGCCGGCTGGTGGCCCGCAACCGGGTACAGGTGGGCGACGAGATCCTCGAGGCCACCAACATCCTGCTCGCCACCGGGTCCCGCCCGGTGGTGCCGCCCATACCCGGGATCGGCTCGGAGGCCGTCCTCGACTCGACCTCAGTGTTCGAGCTGACCAAGGTCCCCTCCCGGGTCGCCATCATCGGTGGCGGCTATATCGGCCTGGAGTTCGCCACTTTTTTCAACGAGATCGGCGTCGAGGTCAACGTGTTCGAGATGCTGCCCCAGATCGCCGGCGGGTGCGACGGGGACATCTCGGACCGGCTCCTGCAAACGCTCAAACGGGCCGGGGTGACCTTCAACCTCTCCTGCCGGGTGGTGGGCATCGAAGGCGGAACTGTCCGCTATGAAAACAGTTCGGGCGAAAAAGAGGCTTACGCGGCGGACTGCGTGCTGAACGCCACCGGACGGGCGCCGGTGGTCGAAGCTCTCGGCCTGGCCGAGCTCGGCGTTGATTTCAGCCCCAAAGGGGTACGGACCAACGACCAGGGCAAGACCAACGTGCCCGGCCTGTGGGCCTGCGGCGACGTCACCGGCCAGCACATGCTGGCCCATGTAGCCACCCGAGAAGGGACCGTGGCCGTCAACTCCATGTTCGGCCGGCCGGACCGGGCTCGTTACGACGCCATCCCGGCGGTCATCTACACCCACCCGGAGGTGGCCAGTGCGGGCCGTACCGAGGAGCAGTTGAAGGCGGCCGGCATCGCCTACCAAAAAGCGATGGTGCCTATGGGCGTGGCCGGGAGGTTCCTCATCGAGAACGAGAAAGGCACCGGCTTTGTCAAGGTGCTGGCGGGCGCCAAGTACGGGGAAATACTGGGCGTGCACGCCATGGGCGACTCCGCCAGCGAGTGGATCGTGACCGCGGCCGCCCTCATAGAAATGCAATTATCAGCGTCCCGTGCCGGTGAGATCATCTTCCCGCACCCGACGGTGTCCGAAGCGTTACGGGAAGCCATCCTGCAGGTAGGAGCCAAGACATCATGACCAAAGCGCTTGCCATTGAGCCGGAGCAGGTTTTCGCCCGGGAGGTCGTCCATCCCTCCGACATCCCCGTCAACGCTTACCACAAGACCATTGCCGAGGAGGCGGCCCGGTACGGCACGGAGGATTTCCTCGACATCTGGCGGGACATGTGCGCCATCCGGGAGTTCGAGAACATCCTCAACGAGGTCAAGCTCAAGGGCGCCTACCAGGGCATCACCTACGACCATGCCGGGCCCGCCCACTTGTCCATGGGCCAAGAGGCGGCGGCCGTGGGCATGGCGTTCGCGCTGGGCCCCGAGGACCACATATTCGGTTCGCACCGTAGCCATGGCGAGATCCTGGCCAAGGCCTTCTCAGCCATCCGGGCGCTCGGCGACGACGAACTGTCGGTGGTAATGCACGACTATCGCGATGGGGCCGTGCTGGCGCCGGTGGAAAAGGGCTACGACGGCTCCGTCGCCGGCCTGGCGCAACGTTTCTTCGTCTACGGCGCCTATAGCGAGATCTTTGCCCGGGAGACCGGCTTCAACCGGGGCCTAGGCGGGTCCATGCATGCCTTCTTCGCGCCCTTTGGCATCTACCCCAACAACGCCATCGTCGGCGGGTCCGGGTCCATAGCGCCGGGCGCCGCGCTCTACAAG
>JBEKNX010000504.1:0-3364 GCA_049522375.1 Acidimicrobiales bacterium
CTGCATCTGAGTGGCTCCGATCAGCGCCCCGATCTGGGTCTGGGACCACCCGTCCACGAAGCGGAGATTGAGGACCAGGCGGTCCCGCTCGGCCAAGCGGGCCAACAGCGGGGTCAGGACCAGCCGCCCTTCCACCTCGGCCAGGGCCGGGTCGCCTGCTCCGAAGCGGCCGGCGAAGTGCAGCTCGTCACCGAACGGGCCGGCGGAGTCCAGGGACGAGCTGTTGCGCAGCCCCCCCGCCTCGAGCGCCTCGGTCACGTCTTCGGGCGAGGCCCCGAGGTGCCGGCCGAGCTCGGCCATGGTGGGCGACCGGCCCAGGATCTGGGCCAGCTCGTCGATGGCTTGCTGGGCGTTTATGTAGAGGTCGTGCACCCGCCGGGGCGGCCTGACCCACCAGGACCGGTCGCGCAGGTGGCGCTTGAGCTCGCCCAGGATGGTGGCCGTGGCGAAGGTCGTGAGCTCGGTCCCCCGGGACATGTCGTAACGCTCTACCGCCTTGAGCAAGCCGATGAGGGCCACCTGGTTGAGGTCATCGAGGTCTTCGCCCCGCTGGGCGAACCGGCTGGCGAGCGACCTGGCCAGGCCCTGGTAGGCGGAAACGATCAGGTTGAGGGCGGCCTCATCGTGTGAGCGGCGATAGGCGAGCAAGGCCTGGTGGACCTCGGCGCGCCGGTCCGTGGTTCGGTACCCGCTCACCGAAGGCGCGGGCCAAGGCACGCCGGAAGTCTACCGTCTGGTCCCCGCCAGGCCCCTTCAGGACCGTCCGAGAGGCACCTTCCCGAACGGCTCAGCCGCCATAGTTGAGCCTGGTGTCCTCGGTCCGCAACAGGGGCGCACCTTCGTCAGAGGCGCCGCAGTCGACAACCTCGCCCACGAAAAGGGTGTGGTCGCCCAACACCACCTCCTGGCGCACCTCGCACTCCAGCCAGGCGGCGGCGTCGGAAAGAACGGGCGCTCCGGTGGCCCCCGTCCTCACGGCCACGCCTCCCAGCATCCCCGGCCCCGGGCCCTCCACGACGGGCTTGGTGAAAGCCCTGACAATGGCCCGGTCCTCCCGTTTCAACAAACAGAGGCTAAAGGCCCGGCCCTGGCGTACCAGCTCGCAGGTGAGGGCGTCCTGGCGCACGGCCACGGCCAACAACTTCGGTTGCACCGACACCTGCATGGCCCAGGTATGGGTCATCAGGTTGCGCCGGCCGCCGGCGGCGCTGCCCAGAAGGTAAAGGCCCGACGGCATCCGCCACAAGAGCCGCCTCCGCAACCGGTCGTACTCGCCGGGGTCGGCGCCAGCGGGCACGGGCCCTACGGGTGGCAAAGGCACTAGTGGTCCCCACCACCCCGTTCCGGGTCGAGCTGGCGGAGAAAGATGGCGCACCGCTGCTGCTCGTCGTCTTCCCCGATGATCCCCGCCGTCAGCTGCAACGCGTCCAGGCTGCGCAGGAAACCGCGATTGGAGGGGTAGCGCCACCGGACGTACCCCGAGCCTCTCCACCCGGCGGCGCGCAGGGCGTCCAGGCCGCGGTGGTAACCGGTGCGGGCAAAAGCGTAGGCGGCGACGACTTCGTCGCCGGTACTCAGCTCGGACAGCGACGCCCACGCCTCCAGGTACCGGGGCCAGCGCGCCGCTACCGCAGCCACTCCCGCCCGGGGAGAGGGGCTGGCCATGGCATCCGACAGCGCCATTACGGCCTCAGGCGGGGGTTCGGGCAGGACCGTCTCCGATGGTGCGCTCCCCAGCGCTATGTCCGCCATGATCTCGAGCACCTTTCTGACCAGGCCCCAGGCCTCTGACCGGCACCTTATCGTAGCGCCCCGAGGCGGGCGGCGCCCCCGGCCCACGGCGTCGCCGGGAGCACCCGCCCCGAGCAAGCCGGCGAAAAAAGGCCCCGGCGACCGAAGTTGCCGGGGCCTTGTTAGCAGAAGTGGTGTTGCTTTTGGCCCGCACGGACCGGGGTTCGTAAGCGCACTCGCCCATCGGCACATGCGGGACAGGTTGCTTTCTACGTCACAGCTCATGTTTGTTCATGCACTTGAAGCCAGATCAAGGGATCTTCAGGCACATCTCAGGAAGGTCGTCAGCCGCGACAGGACCTAAGAAAGCCTGCTCAGGGGCATCCTCAAGCCCTCCGGCCCGGTCCCCGCCCCGGGAACGGCGTAATGTCGTCGCCACGTCAGATTGTGTGTTCGACCGCATCATAGAGGGCAGCCTCCCCGCCCACATGGTCCTGGAGGACGACGACTTCGTCGGCTTCCTCGACAGCCGGCCCGTCTTCGACGGCCACACCCTCGTCGTGCCCCGGGCCCACTACGCCACCCTGGCCGAGACGCCCGAGGAACTGCTGGCGCCGTTGCTGGCCGCCGGCCGGCGGGTGGCAGCCGCACAGCGGGCGGCGCTGGGCGCCGAGGGGACGTTCTTCGCCCTCAACGAGGTCGTGAGCCAGAGCGTCCCCCACGTGCACCTTCATGTCGTCCCCCGCCGTTTCGGCGACGGCCTGCGGGGGTTCCTGTGGCCCCGCCACCCCTACCCCTCCGAAGAGGCCGCTTCGGCTCTGGCCGCCGGGTTGCGGGCGGCGCTGCCCGCCTAACCAGTACGGCGGCGGGTTGGCGCCAGCCCCGCAGAGCCCAGCCCCGCAGAGCCCAGTACCGCAGAGCCCAGCCCCGCAGAGCTCGGCACCTCAGGCCTCAAAGGGCGAGGGCGGGCGATGCGCTGGGCGGGGGCGGGGGCGGCGGAGCCAGCGTGGCGCGGTCCCGCCCGGCCCGCTTGGAAGCGTAAAGGGCTTCGTCGGCGTCGGCCATGAGGCGTTCGGCGTCGGCGGTGCCGGCGCCCGTGGCCGTGGCAATGCCGGCGCTGACCGTCACCTTCGCCACGGTGGCCAGGGCGGCGACCGCGGCTCTTACTCGTTCGACAACGATCAAGGCGCCATCGCTCGGGCAAGTGGGGAGCACGATGGCGAACTCTTCGCCTCCGTAGCGGGCCACCAGGTCCACGTCACGGACACTGGTGGCCATGGCGTCGGCCACTTCCCTCAGCACGTCGTCACCAGCCACGTGACCGTAAGTGTCGTTGATCTTCTTGAAGAAATCGATGTCGAGTATGGCCAGCGACAGCGGCTCCTTGGTGCGGACCGAGCGCGCCACCTCCCGGGCCAGGGCCGTAGTGAGCGCCCGCCGGTTGGCCAGACCGGTGAGCGGGTCGGAGGCGGCCAACCTGGCGACCTCGGCCTTGAGGTCGGCGTTGCGCAGGGCCAGGGCGGCGTGAGCGGCAAAACGGCTCACCATCTCGAGGGACCGGCGGCTCATGCGCCGGCTGGCCGGCGGTCCGGACTCGGCCAGCAGGAGCCCCTGGCCCTCTCGGCCCGCCTTG
>JBEKNX010000505.1:0-3364 GCA_049522375.1 Acidimicrobiales bacterium
GTCCCAGCGGGAACGCATTTCGGCTCCGTCAAGACGGGGGAAGAAGTACCGAACGTCCTCTTTGCCCGGCTCGAGCGCGTAGCGCTCCGCGACCTGGGCAGCCGCGTCAGCTTCCTGCAACGCCTTGGCCAGCCGCATGATCCTTCTGCCATCGGGGTGCCGGGCACCGCTTCGGTTCGGTGGCAAGTATTCGTGACCCGGTACAGGTGTGAGCCCCGTGTACCTTCCGACATAAATGCGATTGCCTGGCCGGTTAGCTTCCAGCCAGCCACGAGCGGCATCAGAGTCGAGTGCTCGTCGCATTCTGCTCAACTGGTCCTCGACGAGAGCGTTCATCGGGTAAACAACGAGCGCGCGCACCGCCGCGGGTCGATGCTCGTGCGCACGCTGGGCGACCCGGAGCGATCTCGCCCATCGTCGTTGGTTACCGGTGCGTGGTTGGCATTGCTCTCGCCAATCATCACTCGACCACCAGTCGTTGAGGCGAGCCGGCGCCGGTCCGGCCGGAGCCCAGAACCTTGACTCGTGAGCTAGGTAGGCGATAAGTGGGAGGAGGAAAGCTTCTGTCTTCCCCGAGCCTGTCCCGGCAGTGATGACGCAACTCTGGCCCGCCAGCGCCTTCGTCAACATCTCGACCTGGTGGCGATGAAGGGGAAAGTCGCCCACAAGGCCACATGAGGCCAGTGCTCGGAAATCTGCCGCCGAGCTGCTAGGTAGTCCAGGTAGGTCAGCCTGGGCGAGGTCAGTAACGGCCTTGCCCGAGGACTCATAGCGCGGGAGGGGCTCGATCCATGGCTGCTGGGCGAGCGCCCCAGGAGCGCGGAGCATCGCTTCGCGCTCGTGTTCAAGGCTCGGGAAGCGCGTGCCGAAGGCCGTTCGTATGTAGGAGATAACGCTGTCAACTATCCTAGAGTGCGAGCCGATGGGGTCGTCGATCAATCGATTCCACCTTTCCCTTCGCTGGTTGGCAGCAAGGCAAAAGACTGGCCCAGCTTCCTAGCCAGCGTTGTTGCTACAGCTTCAGGGACAGATGTGAAAACGTGCAAGCCCAGGCCATCTCCGCGCCGGTGAATGGGCGGCTGTCCGCTGCACAGACCGAGGGCTCGCGCGGGAATGGATGGCAGGGGAACTTGGGCTGGGCCGGTAACGGTGCCGGCACTGTGGTCGTAACTGAAGACTCCGATGCTGCGCTCAGCAAGTGTTGCGAACCGTCCCCAGTCGCGTTCAGCGAGCGCTGACTGGTTGCCGCGCCACAGACGTTCTTGGCGCGTCCAGCCCGAGGGGTGCTCGTAGGAGCTGAGGACCAGGCCGTCGCGGGACGTGCCCGAAGCGCGGCGGACGAAGCAAAGGCGGTCTGGGTCGAAGTCGCGCCTGGGCCAGTTGAGATCAGCATCTGTGCACCACGGCAGGGACTCGACATAGTCGGAGACCGAGCCGCACGCGACAGCGAGGGCCGACGCCGCGGGCTCGTGCTGGTAGCCAACCGTCAGCGCTGCTGCGAACCGGTCCATCTGCCCATGAGAGTCGGCGGAGATCTCAATACGTGCAGGCGCATACGGGTGAACGCGGTCTTGTGCCGTTGCACAGACGGCAACACCAGTGGCCCTGCCCGCCCTCTTAACCGCTTCAATGGTATCCGGCGAGCGAGAGCCACAGAGGACAGCAGATGGCAGTCCCGGCCTTGGCAGAAGGGCAAGCGTGGGCGGCGCTATGTAGATACAAGTGCTCTGGTCGTCGGCGATGATGTCCCAATGACCGAGGAGTGACCCAAGCCCAGCGACCGCTGAGCGCACTTGCTTGACTTCAGTCCCAACCTGCTCGGTAGGGACGAAAATCTGCTCCAGCACTTCGCTGAACCAGCTCCACGTCACCTGGCGCCGTGCCGAGATCGCGTACAGCAGGATGTCCCCGCGGCTAGGCAACTCGTGCCGCCTCCCTGTACTGAGCCCAGAGCGCCCTCATGGCGGGATCTTTTGGCGGTGTTATGCGTTTTCTCCAGTGCCACAGAAGTTTGTGCCAGAGCTCGAGCCGCTCATCGCAGACGCCCTCTTTCGCCACCGGCACGTCGTCTGCGAGCGAGGAACCGCAGAAGAGGGCCTGTCCGTGTTGGCTGAAAGGTACAGCCCACACGGGCCGCCAGTCGGGAAGGCGTTCTTTCGGCCACAACACGATCTGGCCCGGCGCCCGGCCAACAAAGAAGATTCGCCGGGCCTCGGGCGGGAGGCCGGGCGTTCTCATCATGTCAACAGGCAAAGCCGACTCGCCAGCTAGAGGGATGGCGGCACCAGCGATGCCGCTCCGTGCACCGCAAACCCGCCGCCCGTAGCCGTCAACGGCTGCGAGCGCCGACCTCAGCTGCCAGCCCGCTCCCGACACCAGGTAGAGGGAGCGCCTGATCAGGTCGTCGTCATGGCCGGCCTCGATGCCTATCCTGGTGTCCAGGAGAAGGGGCCGTGGCAGGTGATAGCAACCTGGCGCATCCGTGTCCTCAACCAAGGTCTGGCCGTTGCAGGTCACCGTGTCACCGGGAAGGGGGCCACCGAGGACTATGCGAGGAGGCGCGAACCAGAAGAACGTGCCGCGGACGCCGCCAGGTATGCCACCCGCAAGGTGCAACGTTCGGCGGTCAGGGAAGCCGAGGCGGTCGTCCACAGCGCGCGGGCCATCATCCGTGGTCGCTTCGTTGACGTATGCGAACACCCAGCCGGCTGGCAGGCCTAAGGCGACGTCGATACGCTGCCAACCCCGGCAACTGGACTTGGCCCACGGCGCCAGTTTCTCTTCTACGCTCTCGCGGAAGGCGATGTAAAAGGACTGACCGCGGGGAAGGTTCAGGGTTTCAACGAGGCCGGGAAGTTGTTCGTTCCGGCCATTTGTGAAAATCCGGATGTGGGCTTCCCGCATTCGAAGTTTCCATCCCGCGGATGTATCACCGAGCTCCAGGCCGTCAGTCCAGGCCCGGTCCGGCGGCGCGAATTCAGCTCCCGTAGCTGCCGAGGCCAGCGGTGACGACCACCCGGGGAGGAATTCCTCGCATGTCACCGCTCCGCTGGCTAGTGCCCCATGGAGCGTGAGACCCGCCTCGGGGAAGTCCGTTCTCGCCCGGCACCGCAAGTTCGGCCGCACCGTCCGCGACACCCTGTCAAGCATCAGGCAGATGCGAAGTCCGGCAGTGACTTCTCGCTCGCCTCCTCCCCCAGGCTGCGCGGCAGGAACCTCTCCGTCCCACGAAATGAACTCGTCAGCAACCACACTAAGCAAAGCTGGGACAAAGCGTGACGAGCCACTTCCGAGAGCTCTCAAGGTGACCGCGCGAAGGGAGTATCGCCCTTGTATGCTCAAGGCCCGGCTGAGTTCGCGATCG
>JBEKNX010000506.1:0-7090 GCA_049522375.1 Acidimicrobiales bacterium
TGTTGACGGTCAGGGAAACCCGCAGCAGTAGGGGCCGTTTGGTCAGATAATCCAGCAGCCCCTCTGTCAGGTTTTCCCGCACCGGTCCTCCGAGCAAGGCTCTCCCTGTCCGGACCGGACAAGGAGACAACTCATGAGGAGGACGTTCGACATGACCGACCTTGTCGAGATCATGGCCCACTGGTACGCGGGCCGCTCGTACTCACAGATCGCCCGGAGCCTCGGCATGGACCGGGGCACCGTGGTCAAGTACACCGCCCCGGCGAGAGCCGAGGGCATCGCGCCCGGGGGGCCGCCGCTGAGCGCGGAAGCCTGGCGGGAAAAGCTCCGGGGCTGGTTCCCCCAGTGCTATGACAAGCGCCTGTGCCGGCGCAGCTGGGAGGTGATCGCCCCCTACCACGACCGCATCGGCGAGCTCGTGAAGGTGGTCCCGGCCTCGGTGGCATACCAGCGCCTGGCCGACGAGGTGGGGCTCTCGGTCAGCGCCAGCAGCTTCCGGCGTTACCTGCGGGCGCATTTCGACGAGGTACGCCCCGAGGAGGTGGTGATCTGGCGGCCGCCCGTGGGGCCGGGCGAAGAGGCTCAGGTTGACTACGGCTACCTGGGCACCTGGGCCGACCCGGTCAGCGGCCACCAACGCCGGGTGTGGGCCTTCTCGATGGTGCTTTCCTACTCCCGCCACCTGTTCATGCGCCCGGTGCTGCGCATGGACCAGGCCGCCTGGGCCGACTGCCATGTGGCGGCGTTCGCTTACTTCTCCGGTTCCCCGGCGCGAATTGTGAGCGACAATTTACGCGCCGGGGTCATAAAGCCCGACCTCTACGACCCCAAGCTGAACCGCTCCTACGCCGAGCTTGCGGCCTACTACCAGGTCCTCTTGGACCCGGCCCGGGCTTTTCACCCAAAAGATAAACCCCGGGTGGAAGCCCTGCAAAAGTACATAAGGACGAGCTTTTTCGCCGGGAAGGAGTTCACAAGTTTTGCGGCCATGGTGGCTGAGGCCGACCGCTGGTGCGCCGAAGTGGCAGGGCGGAGAGCGCCTCGAGCACTCGAGGGGCGCACTCCCCTCGAGGTCTTCGTCGCCGAAGAGCAAAGCGCCCTCCTGCCCTTGCCGGTCATGCCCTTCGAGCTTGCCACCTGGAGCCGGCCCAAGGTCGGCCCCGACGCCCACGCCCAGGTCGGCCGCACGCTTTACTCCCTACCCTGGCGGCTCATCGGCAAGCGCCTGGACGCCCGGGCCACCGCCGAGCTGGTGCGCTTTTACTTGGACGGCGAAGTAGTAAAGACTCATCCCTTCCAGGCCCGGGGCCGGCGCACGGACTGGGCCGACCTGCCCGACCAGCGCGTCAGCTTCTACATGCGCACGCCCACCTGGTGCCGCTCCCAGGCCGCCGTCATCGGCCCTGCCACCAAGGCCCTGGTGGACGAGCTGCTGGCCGTGAACGCCCTGTTCCGCCTGCGCCAGGCCCAGGGCGTGCTCCGCCTGGGCCAGGCCAAGGGCGATGCCCGCTTGGAGGCGGCCTGCCGCCGGGCCCTGGAAGCTGGCGACCCCAGCTACAAGACGGTGAAGGGCGTGCTGGCCGCCGGCACCGAGGACGAGGTCGAGGCCCCGGCACTGCCCGGCGCGCCACCGCCCGCCTGGCTGCACGGCCCGGAGGCCTTTTCCGCCGAGGAGCAGAGGTGAGCGCCCCCGCCCCGTCGAGCACCCTCGGGCCCGTGCTGAAGGCGCTCGGCCTGTCGGGCATGCTCGACACCTTGGAGGCCCGCCTGGCCGAGGCCCGTGCCGGCAAGCTCGGCCATGTCGAGCTCCTCCAAGTCCTCTGCGAGGACGAGCTGGCCAGGCGGGACGCGGCCAAAGTGGCCCGGCGCCTCAGGGCTGCCCGCTTGCCCATGGAAGCGACCCTCGAGAACTTCGACTACTCCTACAACGCCAAGTTCCCCGCCGCCCAGGTGCGGGACCTTTCCCGCCTGGAGTTCGTAGAAGCGGGCCAAGGGCTCATAATTTACGGCCCCGTTGGCGTGGGCAAGAGCCACATCGCCATAGCGCTCGGTCACCTGGCCTGCCGGAGGGGTTATGAGGTCAGCTTCATGACCTGCTCGCACCTGCTGGCCGAGCTGGCCGGTGGCCACGCCGACCGTAGCTTCCCTGCCCGGCTGAAACGCCTGGCCCGGCCGGCCATTTTGATAATCGACGACTGGGCCATGAGAGAGTTCACTGCCCTCCAGGCTGACGACGTCTACGAGCTCATCTGCGAACGAGCCGGCCGGCCCGGCCGTGCCCTGGTGCTCACCTCCAACCGCTCGCCGTCAGACTGGTACGCGCTGTTCCCGAACGCCGTGGTGGGCGAGTCGGTGCTGGACCGCGTCATCAACTCCAGCCACCACCTGCTCCTCGAAGGCAAAAGCTACAGGCCGACGCGCCGCCCGGCCCGGCGCGCCTGAGCACGCGGTTGCCCTCGCCGTCGGTGCCGGGCCAACCCGGCACCAGCGCCCGGCTCCCTTCGGGGCAAGCCACCAACGAGGCGGGGAGGGCAACCCGGCCCGCACCCTCGAGGGGACAGCCCCGCCGTCCATGGCGGGCTGGCGGGCAACCAGCGCGCCGGCACCGAGGAGAGGAGGTGGAGTGCTGGGGGGACGAACGGGGCCCGTGGCAGCACCGTGGGGGATTACGACGGGCTACCTCGTTACCATCATGGCCGCTCGTCCCTGAGCGGCTGGCGAGCCGGGCACGCGCACGGGACCGCTCCGCTCGCGCTCGGAGCTGTCGCTACGCCCCCTCTCCGACCATGGCCGTCGAGCTGCTGGCGCCCGCCACGGGCTACGCGCGGCGCGACGGCCCATCGGAGCTCGGCTCAGGCGACCACAGCGACCTTGACAAACCGAGCATCACGGGCCGACAATCACACCTGGGCCGGTGCGGGATTAACTGACCGACCCCCTGCGGGATTAGCTGACAATCAGCAGGTAGGCCTTGGCCTTGGAGTTCTAGTCTGCCACTGAAACGACTGTGTCAGTAGAGGAGGCGTGATGGGCGAGGCGCTGGTACGGCCCTTGGTGTGCATTCCGGGGGACCTGGGCTGGGTGGTCGTTGGCCCATGCGGAGGGGTACGACACCGAGTTCGGTTGGGACGCCAGTTTCGAGGCGCTCGTGGCCAGGATCGTCGCCGGCTACGCCAACCACCGCGACCCGGCCCGCGAGGCGGCTTGGATCGCTGAACTGGACACCACTTAAAGACCTTGCGGTAATACAGTGATGTAACTACAACTATGTGAGATAATGGCGAGGTGCGAACTTCCCGAAGATCTCGTGCTAGAACGGGCAAGACGAGACCGCCTGCCCGTCCCCGTCGTATGTTCCGGCGTGGCAAGTCCCAGGCCGAAGTCGCCCATGCTTTGGGCGTTTCTCCCCAGAGCGCGTCGCGCTGGTACGCTTTGTGGTGTGACGGCGGCCGCAAGGCCCTTCGCGGCGCGGGCCGGGCCGGGCGCTTGCCGCGTCTTTCCGACGAGCAGCTGGCCGATGTCGTAGAAGCGCTGAAGACAGGCCCGCGGGCGAACGGGTTCCCCACCGACCTCTGGACGCTGAAGCGCGTAGCCGACGTGATCGAGTCGGTGACGGGGGTGCGGTACGGCACCAGCCAGACCTGGCAGATACTGCGGGAACGCCTCGGCTGGTCCCGCCAACGCCCAGCACGCCGGGCCCTTGAGCGCAACGACGAGGCCATCGCTACCTGGGTCGCAGAAGACTGGCCCCGCATAAAAAAAGCGCCAGGCGCAGGAAAGCGTGGCTCGTCTTCCAAGACGAAAGCGGGTTCTCCCTCCTCCCTTCGGTGAGGGCTACCTGGGCCCCCAGGGGCCAAACGCCTGTCCTGCGCCACCACTTCGCCTGGACCAGGCTGTCCATGTCGGCGGCCCTGGCCTTCCGCCCCGACGGCACCGAGGCTGCGCTGGTGTTCCAGTGCAAGAAGGACGCCTACGACACCGACAGCCTCATTGAGTTCCTCCAAGAGCTCCACGGGCACTTGCCGGGCGAGAAGGTGACGGTCATCTGGGACGGCCTGCCCTCGCACCGTTCCAAGGCCATGACGGCGTGGGCCGCCACCCAACGGTCCTGGCTCGTGGTCGAGCAGCTCCCTGGCTATGCCCACGACCTCAACCCCGTGGAGCTGGTCTGGGGCAACGTGAAGTCTGTCGAACTGGCCAATTTGTGCCCAGACACCATAGGAGAAGCCCAGGTCGCCGCCGAGGCTGGCCTATTCCGCATCGGCACGGACGGTCAACTGTGCTTCAACTTCCTGCGCCATACCGGCCTTTCTTTGTGACATGGTGCTCACTGTATTACAGCAAGGTCTTTAACTGGGCTCTAGGTAGGCGCTCGTCCGGTCGACAGCGACGATCGTCGTCAGCCTAGAAGGTGCAGGTGGGGGTAGCCCTGCTGTTTACTAACTCTCGTCTTGCAGACCCGCTCGGCTCATCGGAGAGCACATAGCAGTCCATCGGGGGCGCCGGGGACGTCCCAGCAGCCCGGGAAGAGCCGCGCCGAAGGATGACAAAGGCTCGGCCGTTGTCAACGACCACCGCACCGACTACCTGTCGCGGCCCCAGTGCCATGGCGGCCAGTTTCCCACGTCCCTCGTCGTGCGCTTAGGTCACAATGGCCTCGTGCGGCGGGTCTCAGTCGTCGGGAACGCGGGAGCTGGCAAAAGCCGCTTCGCCCAGCGCTTGGCGGCCAAGCTCGGAGCACCCTGGGTCGAGCTCGACGCCATCTACCACCTGCCCAATTGGCAACCGATCGAGCCCGGCACTTTCTACGCACTAGTCGACAAGATCGCCTCGAGTGAGGCGTGGGTGATCGACGGCAACTACCGCACGGTGGTGGTAGAAGGGCCGGTATGGCGGCGTGCCGACACCGTCGTGTGGCTCGACCTTCCAAGGAGGACCATCATGCGGCAGGTGACCGTGAGGTCGCTCCGGCGCGTGGTCCGACGCGAGCGGCTCTGGAACGACAACCAGGAGTCGATGCGCAACCTCCTGGCTTGGGCCCCCCGCCTGTCCATCATCCGTTGGGCCTGGACCCAGCACGGGAAGTACCAGGACCGGTTCGGCTCGGCGATGGCCTCAGCTGGGCTCAGCCACCTCGAGTTCGTGCGGATCAGGTCGCGGCGCGAGGCCGAGGCGTTCCTTGCTCGGCAGCGCGAGCAGTGACTGAGCCCGACCAGAACATCCGTTATTGCGTAGACAGTTTTGGCTCTCTTGCTGGCCGTTGCGGAATGCAGATCGACGGCTCCGGCGTAGGCGACGGGTCCTCGCGTCCGCGCCAGAACGTGCACTGGGTAGCAGTGCTCGGGGGAGCCCTCCTGGACCATCGCTTGTCCTTTGTGGACCTTCTCGCGCCGGGCGGGGAAGCAGGGCTACAGGAGCGCCTCAAGGCGGCGAGCAACCTCGCGGTACCGGCGGACCGGGATGAGGTGTACCCCGTCGAAGGCTCCCGAGTCCCGGATCTCGGACACCATGTCGCAGGCGAGCTCGACCCCTGCCTCCCTGTCGGCCTCGGTCCGCTCGACCAGCCAGCGGGGAACAGCAAGCTGAGGGAACTCGGCGCTCAGCTTCGCCGCCATCTGGGCACTGGCGACCACCATCACCCCGGCGTACACCGGCCCGGCAAAGTCGAGCGAAGACCGCCACTGCAGGAGTTGGTCAACTGAGAAACAGACCTGGGCGAAGAGGAAGTCGGCTTCGCGTTTCCAAGCCGGCAGAGGCCCGAGGACCGAGGCGACGCCGAGCTGGAAACCGCCGGCGCCTCCTTTGTGCTTCTCGGCGAACTGCCGAGCGCCGCCGAGCATCGCCCGGACGGTCAGGTCATCGGAGCGCCGTCCCGACTCCGGCCGGTCGCCGTAGACGAAGAGGAACTCGTCCACCCCGTAGGCGGCAGCTGTCAGCAGGTCACGGCGGAAGCCGAGCGTGTTGCGGTCCCGGGCGTTGAGGCAGGCGACTGCCCGACCGCCCATCTCGATTACCTCATGGGCCACCGCGATACTTGAGACAGTCGCCCGACCGATGTGGTTGTCAGGGACCAAGAATCGGGACGAGACCGTGCTCAGGACGCCGATCTGGTGGCGGACGCGCCTCAGGTCAGGGTCAGTTGCCGGCTCGATCTCGCATATGACCTCGAAGGCATCCCCGGTCATCGGCGGATCCTACCGGAGGCCCATTTGACCGGGCCCAGGGCATGGCGGCCCAGCCCTACCGACGACGACGTCCCTTTGCCCGTCGTTGGGCCCGGGCGCGGCTGAGCTCAAGGGGTCGTTGCTCTCGCAGGGATTCCCAGCTCCCGGGCAGTGCGGCCAGCTCCAGGCGTACCCGCTCGATGTCGTAGAGGGCGTTGTTGGCCATTGCCTCCCAGACCTGCCCTGAGACCACCGAGCCGAGCATGTGCATGACGTCGTGGCGCGCGTACCCGGCAGCGCTCAACTGCTCGGCCGTCTCCCACATCTCAGGTGGGTTGTCCGCCCACAGCTGGTTCGTGACGATCTCGTGCATCGCTATGTGCAGGGGCGGGCTCATCACTTCGGTCCCGCGGCGGACCTCGTCGATGCCCTCGTCCAGCGCCTGTTTCAGCTCGGGGTGCTCGGCCTCGATCAGGATCCTCCGCTGGTCCTCGTCGTCTCGGTCCAGCAGCGCCAGGTCGATGTCGTCCACCACTCCCGAGGCCGGGGGGCACGCGAACTCCCTGCGGGCGGCTTCGCTCATAGCCGGAAAGCTACCGCCCCTCTTGGCCGGGGACCAACGCGGGCTCGGGCACCGTGGCTCGACATCGGACGGTCACGCCCGCCAGCACAAGAAGTCCTGTTATGCGCGGGCGCCGGGCACTGAATGTTCTTGGGGAGATCAGGCCAGATCGACGGATCCCGCACCTCGTGTTGGCGACGACGGCGAACACGGAAGAACGCTGGCATCCCTGCAGCTCCCCCGGTGGCGTCAGATCCCTGGTGTAAATGAGCAACGGGGTGGCGGTAGGGACCGCCCTTACGGGCGGCCCCCCGCACAGATCCCAGCGAGCGGAACTACCGCACTGGGCTCCTGCCTCAGGTCC
>JBEKNX010000507.1:0-3349 GCA_049522375.1 Acidimicrobiales bacterium
TGCGGGCCCGATACCGCTTCGGGAGACACTACCCACGTTGCACCCTGATTGCTTAGGGGGGATTCAGAGGGTCCGATGTTTCCTCGTTCCCACAGGCGATCGGGTGGGTTTGGAGCCGAAAGAGGACTGGCGGAGACGCATATACGAATTGGTGTGTAATCCCCGAATCTGGTCATGACTGTACTCGTAGAGCGACGTAGTTCCTCCAGTCGGTTCCGAGAAGTTTGCTCCGTTCGGCCACGCGCCAGGGCTTGCGGTCGAGGAGCTTGGCCAGAACCGGCGCGGGCACGGTGGCGAGCAATGCGTCGAGAGCGGCGGTGCGTGCAGCTCTGGTGACACCGAGGCGGTTGAGCCGCAGAGCGAGCTGGTCGGGCTCGATGGGTTGGCTGGCGCGTCCTCCGGGGAAGAGCCAGTCGCTGTCGGGATGGCCGGCCCCGGTGACGTTGCGCCGTCGCTCCGCCACTCGGCCGATGAGTGCAGCGAGGGGAGCCGGCACGGGTACAAGGTCGTCGCTGATGCGCAGAGCGAGTCCGCCGTCGACCGGTTCGAAGTCGCCCGCCGCCAGGCGGTTGATCCGGCTCACCGGTAAGGCGTAGAGCACGACGAGGCAACCGGCTACCCGGTCGCCCAGATCGATGTCTTCATCGTGAAGGAAACGGCTCAGCAGGTCCAGGCGCTCTCCATCGGGCATCGCTCTGGGTGCGGCGTGACGGTCCGGAGGCAGACGCAGTGGGGGCAGCCGGTGGGTGCGCATGGCCCAGCTCAAAAACGAGCGCGCGTGCAGACGGGTGCTCGGTCCCGAGGCGAACCAGGCGTCGATGTCGCCTTGGGTGGCGGTGACGAGATCACACTCACGCTGGCGCAGCCAGGCCAAGAGCCGCACCGCGATGTTGGTCTGGTGGCGGACGACCGAGTACCGGCTCTCGGTGAGCTCACCGGCCTCGGCGAAGCGTGCCATCCGGGGGCCGTGATGCCAGCGCGAGTAGGCAGCGATCAGCCGGCGATCGGCGGGCTCTGTCACGCTGGCCACGCGGCCCTTGGCCCAGCGCTCATAGGCGGCGAGGTAGCGGTCGCGCTCTGGGAGGATGCCATGGGTGATGAGCAGCTCTCGTAAGTGCTCGCGGCCGTTGGACATCACGAGGCTGTCGAGACCCTCGTGACTGAGCGGGAACTCTCCGGCGGCCATGCTGCGGATGCGTTCGCTGGTGTCTGCTCTGGAGAGCCATGACAGCCCGCCTCGTGGCACCTCCATGGCGCCGAGCGCGTCGACGAGGGGCACGAGCGTGAGATTGACCCGGCCGGTTCCGTCGTCGAAGAGCCGGTCCAGGCGCGCCCGCAATGAGCAGCGCCGGCATTGGCCGAGGGTCCGAAAGTCGTCGTCGGCACCACAGGTCCGGCAGATGAGACTCTCGGTGATCCCGCTACAGCGGGCGCACATCGGGGCCTCTGCGGTTCCACCGCCCGGCAGTGATCGGGTGAGGCCACACCCCGGGCACCGGCCGTGGCGGACGAGGCGGCCAGTCGCACATGTATGACACAGCGGCCCGCCGGGCCACGCCGGGCGCCTCGTGATCCGTCCGCAGCCGTTGGCGCACGCAGAGCCCGTCATTGCTGGGCTTCCTCGGTGATCCGGGCCCGGCGGGGCCTCTTGGCCACCGGCCGTTTCGCCGTGGCTTTGGCGGGAGTGCGCCCGGCGGTTGCCTCTGTCTCGATGAGGTCGTTGGGCGTGCACTCGAAGATGTCGCACAAGGCGGCCAAGGTGCGAAGTGACAGGCGCTCGGGCACCCCGGCGCAGAGCCGGTAGACCTGGGCCGCCGACAGCTCGATCCCGCGTTCGGCGAGGAGGGGACCAAGCTCGGTGGTCTGCCACAGACCGTGGGCGGCCATGACCTGGCGCAGGCGCCAGGTGTAGGTGACCCGGCGGCGCCTCACTGGGCCCTCCGGCGCGCTGCGGCGGCCTCGATGGACCGATCGAGATTCGCCCGCAGGGTCTTGGTCTTGTAGTCCGACGCCACCGTGGTGTAGATGGCCAAGGTCGAGGCGTACTCATGGCCTACCTGCGCCTGGACGAACAAGGGGTCGAAGCCGTCTTCGATCAGGTGCGTCACGTAGCTGTGGCGCAAGCAGTGCAGGGTCAACTCTTTGGGCAGCCCGGCGGCTTGGGCGCTGCGGTTGAAGGCGGCGTCGATGCGGTCCCCGCTCACCAACGGCCCGCGTTCAGACGGCCACAGGCCGACGCCGACGGTCGCCATGGTCGGCCAGACGTCTTCGATCCATTCTGAGAGCACTTCGGTGGACCAGCCGAACACGGTGAGCACGCCGCGCCGACGGGGCGGTCCGCCCTTGGCCGCCTTGCCGAAGCGGACCCCGCACACCCCGTAGTCGCCGAACTCGGCCGCCATGGGATTGGAGCTGAAGTCGGCGGCCTCGAGCATGCGCACCTCTTGGAGCCTTAGCCCAAAGGCATAGGTCACCTTGAGCATGGTGGCGTCACGGAAGGCCGGAGCCCAGCCTTTCTTTGGTCCCGAGCGGATCGATTCGACGTCGTCGTCGGCTGCGTCGAACAGGTCCTGGAGTTCGACCCTGCTCAGGGGTCGACGCGGGGGACGACCCTCGTACTCGGTGGTGTGCACGGCCATGTTCTCCTCCCGGCAGATCTGGCTGGGCCCCGAGCCGAACCGGGTCAGGCAGGACGGTCCCCAGCCATAAGCGGGGTCGCACACGAAGCCACAGAAGGAGCCCACGGCCCGCTGGTAGCTGCGGATGGTCGAATGGGCCCGGCGGTCCTTCACCCGTAGTTCGCTGACCCAGGCTTCGAGGTGCCCGGGCAGCCACTGCCACGGCCACACCCCGGCGTGCACACGCAAGCGCCGCACCACGCGCTCTTTGGTCGCGATGGTGTTCTCGTTCAAAAGACGCGACCGCTGCTGAGTGCGCCACCCGTCGAGCATCGCCTCGAATACCGCCTCGGCCTCACCCGTTTCGGATGACTCCGACGTGGCCAACCACAGCCCTCTTGATCGACTCATGCCAGCCCTTCCAATGCCTTGTCGTGAACGCGGGATTCAATCATCAGATGCAATCGAACCCGGGGATGCCCACGTCAACGCGCTAAAGCGGCCTCCGCCAACCAGTCCCTACCGCCCTCTCGGACGCTGCAAACATGCAGGACGCACGCCTGAGCGTGTGCCCGTGGAGAACATGCATCAAATGCAATATGCGGCATTTGCCCCCGTACGCCGGCCTCGTGACGCACTTTCATGGTCCATCTACTGGATTGCTGCCTACCGCGAGCAGGCCACCGGTCTGCAAGCGATTCCCGTTTGCGGAACGATTAGCGGTACCGCGT
>JBEKNX010000508.1:0-3336 GCA_049522375.1 Acidimicrobiales bacterium
CAGACCGATTGCCAGGCGCCGTCGTCGAGCTCGGGGCGGGGGAAGCTGCGGCGCAGGTCCTCGTCCGCCTCGATGGCGGCCCACGGGCCACCGAGATCCATCAGCCCGGATCCATCAGCGCGGTGGCTTCTTCATAAGGGGCAAAGTAGCGCTGTCAGCGAAGGTACGGTTTCAGCATGGCCGCCGCCCCCCCGTCTTCATGCTCGACCCTGGGTCAACTTCGGGCTTCCGGCTGGCGTTCGCGCCCGGTCAAGCAAGAGGTCAGGGCCAACGCGGCGGCGCGCATAGGGGCCGGCCAGCCCGTGGTCGGGGGCCTGGTCGGCTATGAGAGCACGGTCCTGCCCGCCCTGGAGAACGCCCTGCTGGCAGGGCACGACATCATTTTTCTCGGCGAGAGAGGCCAGGCCAAGACGAGGATCATGCGGGGCCTCGCCGACCTGCTGGACGAATGGCTCCCGATAATTGCCGGTTCGGAGGTGCTCGACGACCCCTACCACCCCATTTCCCGCTACGGGCGCGAGCTCGTGGCCGCCAAGGGGGACGAGTGCCCGGTCGAGTGGGTAGGCCGCGACCAGCGCCTGGGGGAAAAGCTGGCCACTCCGGACACTTCGATAGCCGACCTCATCGGCGAAGTCGACCCCGTCAAGGTGGCCGAGGGGCGCTACCTCTCAGACGAGCTGACCCTTCATTACGGCCTCGTGCCGCGCACCAACCGCGGCATCTTTGCCATAAACGAACTGCCGGACCTGGCCGAACGCATCCAGGTCGGCCTCCTCAACGTGCTCGAGGAGAGGGACGTCCAGATCCGTGGCTACAAGATCCGCCTACCGCTCGACATCCTCCTCGTCGCTTCGGCCAACCCGGAGGACTACACCAGCAGAGGGCGCATCATCACGCCGCTGAAGGACCGTTTCGGGGCCCAGATCCGCACCCACTACCCCCTGGACACCGCTACCGAAATGGATGTCATCGTGCAAGAAGCCGTACCTGCCGACCTCGACGGGTTGCAAGTCGAAGTGCCCGGCTACATGGCTGAGATCGTGGCCACGATCTCCCAGCTGGCTCGTCAAAGCCCCCAGGTCAACCAGCGGTCCGGCGTCTCGGTACGCCTCGGTGTGGCCAACTACGAGACCCTGGTGGCGGCGGCGGCGCGTCGCTCCCTGCGCACGGGGGAGGACCAGGCAGTACCCAGGGTCAGCGACCTGACGGCCCTGGTGTCCTCCACGGCAGGCAAGGTCGAGCTGGACTCGCTCGAAGAAGACGCCGAAGACGAAGTCGTCGCCCGGCTGACCCGCCAGGCCGTGCTGGCCGTCTTCAGGGACAGGGTCGACCCGGCCGACCTGGCCCAGGCGGTGGCGGAGCTGGACGACGGCACAGCCGTGGAGGTAGGCGACGACCTGCCCTCGTCCTCGTACGTTGCCTCGCTGGACCGCCTGCCCGGGCTCCGGGCGCCGACCGTCAAGCTGGCCGCCTCCGAAAGCGAGGCGGCCCTGGCGGCGGCCGCGGAACTGGTCCTCGAGGGCCTCCACCTCTCCAAGCGCCTCAACAAGCACTCGACGGTTCACGGCGCTCGCTACCAGGCAAGACGCTCCTAGAGGCCAAGGTCCGGGAACTGACGATGGCACGGGCAAGCTACTCCCGCTGGGATGGCAGCCAGGAACACGGCGACCTGGACGGCGACGATGTCCTGCGCCGTTTGATGGACGACCTCCTCGAGCACGGGGACGCCGACCAGGCGCTGCGCCGGCTGGTACAGCAGGGTTTCCGGGACCGTGCCGGCAGGGACGTGGCCGGGCTGCGAGAGCTGCTCGAACGGGCCCGCCGCCAACGGGCAAAGCTTTCCCGCAACGCCTTCTCCGAGCTCCAGGCCGCCATCTCCAACACTCCTCCGGAGGTGCTGGAGCGGGCCCGCCAAATGTTGGCCGAGCTCAACCGCATGGTCGAGCGCCGGCAATCAGGCGCCGACGTCCAAACCGACTTCGAGCAGTTCATGGAGCGTTACGGGGACCTCGTCCCCGAGGGCCCGGCCAATCTTGACGAGCTGCTGGCGTCGCTGGCACGCCAGATGGCGGCGTCCCGGGCCCTGCTCGGTTCTCTCAGCCCCGAGCAAAGGGCCAAGCTGGCCGAACTCGCCGAGGCGCTCCTCGAGGACGATGTCGCCTTGCGCATGGAACTCGAGAAGCTCCTCGGGCACCTCGAAGGCGCCTCGGGCGACGACGACCTGCTGGGCCTGCCCTTCGGCCTCGGGCCCGCCAACACGGTCGTCAGCCAACTGTCGGACCTCGAGCAGTTAGAACAACTGCTGGCCGGCGCCCCCAGCCCAGGAGCGCTGGCGGAGGTGGACATCGACCGTGCCCGCCAGTTGCTCGGCGAAGAAGACGCCCGGTCCCTGGAGGCTTTGGGACGCCTTTCCCGCCAGCTCCGCCAGTCGGGCCTGGTCGAGCAAAAGGGTGGGCGCATGCGCCTTACCCCTCGGGGCTTGCGCCGCATCGGGGACCAGGCCCTGGCGGACCTCTACACCAAGCTGCAGCGTTACCGCAACGGCCAGCACCCCGTAGGTACGGCCGGCAGCGGCCACGAGCGGGCTGGCGAGACGAAGCTCTACGAATGGGGCGACCCGTTCAACCTGTCCATCCAGCAGACGGTGCGCAATGCGCTGGCCCGGCGCGGCCCGGGCACGCCCGTGCAGCTCTCGCCCGCGGACTTCGAGATAGAGCGCACCGAAGCACTTACGCGCTCGGCGACGGTGATCATGCTCGACCTTTCCCTTTCCATGCCGATGAGGGGCAATTTCGTCGCCGCCAAGAAAATGACAATGGCGCTGCACTCGCTTATATCCGGCCGGTTCCCCTCCGACTACCTCGGCATAGTGGGGTTCTCGCGCTCGGCCCGAGAGATAAGTTTTTGCGACCTGCCCGAGGTGTCCTGGGACTACGACTGGGGCACCAACATCCAGCACGGCCTGGTTGTGGCCCGCCAGCTTCTTTCTCACCAGCGGGGGACCAAACAGGTCATAATGGTGACCGACGGGGAACCTACCGCGCACTGGCCGGCGGGTGCGACCGAGCCCGTGTTCGCGTACCCAGCTACGCGGGAAACGGTTGACGCCACATTGGTCGAGGTGGCGCGCTGCACCCGAGACCACATACGCATCAATACGTTTGCTCTCGATGCCACCGGCTACCTGCGCCACTTCGTCGAGCAGGTGACGCGCCTCAACCGCGGCAAGGCCTTTTTCACCACGCCGGAAAGCCTCGGCGACTACGTCCTGATCGACTTCATCGAGTCCCGCCTGACCTCTCGCCGGCGGGGCCGCCGGCTGGCCTGAACGAGCGC
>JBEKNX010000509.1:0-3335 GCA_049522375.1 Acidimicrobiales bacterium
TGCCCAACGGCTTCTGTGCCACGCCGCCTCAGCAAGACTGCCCACACCCCAACGCCTGCGGAACGCAAAGCTCGTCTTTCGCACCAGCCGCATAGTCGACGCCCGTCCTGCGGGCTTGTACCGGCGTCCCGGTCCTGCTCCCGGGCATGGCGGCCGACCGCCCAAGAAGCGACCCGATGTTTAGTCGTTTATTTCGTATCGTCAGTCATGTATGGCGTCCTAGAGATGCCTTCGTATGGCGAAGAACCAAAAGTTCTTGTAATTCAAGGGTGGTGGCAACAGTTGTAGAGATGGTCGCTACGAGCCGTCGTACAATGCTTGACATCGATGTAGTTCGCACCTACTCTGGCGGCGGAGGTGAGGCAAATGAGCAACAACAGCCGCCGCCAGGCGCTGGAGGCCGCCGGACTGGTGCACCCCCGGCCCGAGGCGGTGACTTCCCCGCTGTTCACCGGGACAAACCCGTTCTTTTTCGGCCTGGACAAGGTCCAGGTGAAATACGAGATGTTGCGAGCGCACATTGTAGATGGGAGCACCATCACCGACGCGGCCCGGGGCCATGGTTACTCACGCGCCGAGTTCTACCTAGTGGTCGCCGCGTTCGAGGGAACGGGTATGGCGGGCTTGCTCGACGAGCGCCGCGGCCGCAAAGGGCCGACCAAGCTGACCGCCGAGGTGAGCAATTTCATAAACGAACTTGGGCCGTGCCCGGCCACCGAGGCCGCCGTTGCCCTAGAGGACGCCACGGGGGTCCGCTTATCCCCCCGCAGCATCCAGCGGGCCCGGCAGCGATGAGGCGGTTCTGGCCGGTGGCCGAGCCTGCTCAAGCCGACTACGAGCGCCTACGGGCCGCCGCCGTTCCCGGCGGGGCACTCCCTGACGAGCTGGCTGCGGCCCGCTTCTGGCGCAGGGGACTGGCCGGGCTCATCGCCTGGCCAGTCGCCGAGCCAATTCTCGTTGCCGCGGTGGCTGGGGCTCAACGCCCGGCCTGGACGCCCTACGGTGACCCTCGCCTCGGGGCCTTAGCCGCTACTTACCGGTTGTTGCTGGCCGCGGCGGACGATTACCAGGTGCCAGGCCATAAACGTCGCCTGGTGGCGTTGGCGGGGAGCCGGCCATGAAGCCCGGGCGTGGAGCACCATTTGGGGAACAGGCGTCGCCCAGCCCGCTCGGGGGCCAGGTGCCGGGCGGCAAATGCCCAGTTACCTGCAACCAGAATTCTGCCAACCAAGAAAGGGAGGTGGGCCAATGAGAGTAGGCATCTATGCCCGGGTCTCCACCGAAGCCCAGGAGGCTCGTGGCACGATCGGCTCGCAGTTAGAGGCGCTGCGGGCCCGGGTCGTGGCCGAGGGAGATAAGCTCGTGGCCGAGTTCATCGACGACGGTTGTTCGGGGGCACGCCTTGACCGCCCGGGCCTGGACGCCTTGCGGGACGCGGCCGAACAGGGGGCGGTCGACGCCGTGTGGTGCCTGTCCCCTGACCGCTTGGCCCGGTCCTTCGCTTACCAGATGCTGATCCTCGACGAGCTATGCCGCCTCGGGGTCGCCGTGCACTTCACCGACTCGCCCCCTATGGATGACGACCCTGAAGCCCGCCTGCTCGTACAGGTGCAAGGCGTCATCGCTGAGTACGAAAAGGCGAAGTTCGCCGAGCGGGACCGGCGGGGCAAGCTCTACCGCGCCCGCGCCGGCGAAGTGCTGTCGCGCAAGGTCCCCTACGGCTACCGGCGGGTGCCTCGTGGGCCCGGCGGCCCCGCCCACCTCGTCGTGCACGACCAAGAAGCGGCCGTGGTGCGGCGGATCTTTGCCGACTTCTTAGGCGGTGCCAGTATCCGGGGCCTCGCCGTCGCCCTGGTGGCCGAGGGCACCGCCTCGCCCGATGGCAAGCCGGTGTGGCCCCTGGCCACGATCGGGCGCCTGCTGCGCAACGAAGCCTACGTGGGGCGGCTGTTCTGGAACCGCACCCATACGAGCTACGACCCCTCCGTCGGTCACAACCGCCAGGGCCGCCGGCCCCGAGAGGAGTGGGTCCAGATCCCCGTGCCGGCCATCGTCACCGAGGAGACCTTCGAGTCCGTCCAACAAGCCGCCCGCGCCAACACCGTTTTCAGCCTCCGGCGGACAGAGCCCGACACGTTCTTGCTCCGACGGCTCGTGCGCTGTGGCCACTGCGGGGTCAGGCTCGCAGCCCACCGGGCCCGGCGTGAGTACGGCATGTCCCGTTACTACGCCTGCCCGCACCGCGACCTGGTGCGTGCCGGTGGAGCGGACCGGCGTTGCCCCGAGCGGCGCATCCACGCCGACGAGCTCGATGCCTTCGTCTTTGACCAAGTACGCCAGCTGCTCGGCCGTCCCGACCTGCTCAGCGCGGGCGAGGCGGCCGTGGCCGCTCAGGGCCCGGTCCCCGACGACGAGCTGTTCGCCACCCAGTTGGCCCGATTGGAGCGCCGCTGTGATGGCGCGCAAGCCGAGCGCCGCCGCCTCGCCGACCTGTACCAGGCGGGCGTGATCGACAGCGTCGAGATGACCCGTCGGGCGGCCGAGCTCGACGCCCGTTGCCGTCATCTCGACCAGGAGCGCCAAGCCCTGGTCGCTCAGCGCTCCGAGCTGGCCCAGGCCAACAACCTCCAACGGCGCATCACCGACTTCGCCGAGCGGGCTCTTGTCGGTTTGGACGGTTTGGACTTCACCGGCCGCCAACAGCTACTTCGCCTCGTCCTCGACGATGTGCGGGTCCAGGGCTGGCAAGTCGAGCTGCGTCTACGCCTTCCGCTGGACGACGAGGAGCCACACGCTGGCACGACCCCGCTCCTGTCGTCGGTGGCACGGCGAACAGGCAAGAGAGGCCGGTCGTCACGAGGCTCCCGACCAGCAAAGGAGGGAGTGTCAAGTAATGACCGTTTGCGTTCCACAGGTGAACGACTACGGGCAGGCCTGCGGCCTTAGCTGCGAGCGCCGTCTCGACGTACTGGTCGAGTTCGGCACCCAGTTCTTCGTCCCAACACTTTGACATCTCGGCCCGCCGAGCAGGGCTGGGATCGTCGTCCCACCAACCGCGCAGGCGCTCGTCAAACTGAGCAAAGCGCGAGCAGTGCTCCGTCACCGCCAGTTCTGTGACGCCAAGGTCAGCGGCATGCGCGCAATACGCGGCCAGCTGGTCGATGGTCGCCTGCAGAGACGATTGTGGCCCATGCCGCCACAGGCGAACGTGGTAGTCGATCACACGGCGCTCCTCGACATGGGTTGTCGGTAAGTACGCTCCCGAACAAGACTAAGGCCCGTGGCGTCAAGAGCCCTCACCCTGGCTGAGGTTGGCCAGCTTGCTGATCACATAC
>JBEKNX010000510.1:0-3329 GCA_049522375.1 Acidimicrobiales bacterium
CTACGAACATAACCTAGCGGACTTCTTGCGCGTGATGCGCGAGGCCGCAGATGCTCATCACATCGAACTATGGAGCAACGTAGAGACCTTTGACCGGGATATGCCCATTCGCTTCCCCCCAATTGAGTGGCGCAAGCTCGTCAATAAGTTGGATATTGCCGAGCCGTACGTAACCAAGGCACTTACGTTTGAGTTCTCGCACTTCCTTAGCCCTAACTCCATGTGGCCGTCTGCCCGGGCTCTGTTCGACAGATACCAGGAGTACTGCAGAGGTGACGTCAGACGTCTCGCTGGATGAGCGGCGGAGGAACTTGGGCGCTTGGATGAGGGAATGGTGAGCGGTGAACCGTCGGTACCGACGGGCTCCAGGAAGGACAGCCTCGGTGGCCTGCGCGAGGTGGGAGCCGGGGCCGGGACGGCCCGTTTCGTCCATTACCCTCTCTCCTCGCTCGGCTGGGTGGACGGGGTAGAGCACGCCGTCAGCGACGCCCTGCTAGGCGCTGCCGGTGAGACGGGCCTGCTGGCCATGCCTACGCTCAGCTGGGATACAGCAAATGTGGCCCAACTTGTGTTCCACGAGTGCCCTGCACCCTCGAGCGTCGCCGAGAGCTTCCGGCATCGGGCGAGCGTGCACGGAGGTGTGCGTCGTACACGCAGCGTTGGTGCATCTGGCCGAGAGGCTGCGGAGTTTGTCGCGGACCACGACGGCTACGGCAGGTTGTGTGCAGCAGGGCCGCCCCACGGCAAGCTCGTGGGAGGAGACGGCAGTGTGTTGCTCCACGGTGTGAGCCTGGAGACCTGTACTCTCCTACATGCATTCGAAGAGTGGTCGGGACGTTCCTTGGCTGTTCGATGGCGTGGGGCCACGGTGGTCCATCTCTGGGGACAACGCCGACTGCCTCGCGCGAGTGAGCTCGGTTCGTCCCGATGTGGTGCCGGGACGCTGGGGGGGAGCCGATCTTCGGGCGCTACAGAGGCTCGGCGGTTATACAAAGGGAAGCTTATGGCAGATAGGACGAACGATGGGGTGTAAGCAGGGCGAACGCTCGGTAGTCCGATGCCAGCGCCACGTCCCTTCCAGCGATGGGTACCCGGGCACACCTAAGAACACTCGTCATCGTCAAGACGACGCGAAGCTAGGCTTGCTCAATTTGCTGGGTTGGCCCGTGCGAAAGCGGCATCTGGTCGTGCCCGACATAAACTGGGACAATGGGCGGGCCTGGTGCTGCGGCGCCACCCCGCTGGTCATGTACGTAGACCAACTCATTGAGGGTGGCACCTCGTGGGTTATAATACTGCAGGCTACGGAACATCCGTACACGCAGATCCTCGTCGCTTCCGTGCCCATCCGCGAACAGATGTCAGAGCAAGTCGGTGAGCAGGACGGTCCTGGTGTGGACCGGCCGCGTCTGGTCTCGCCTCCGTCTGGGTGCCGAGTCCCTCCAGCAGTTGGCTTGCCATGGATGTCTGTGACGTACGGCTGCCGCCACGGACCGAACTGGGCAGGCGTCCATTTGGCTCGATGCGGGCTCCGTCTAGCCGCGCCGGAGAACCAGCCGGTGAGGGTCACTTTTGGCCCGCCAAGATGTCAAGTCTCAGAAGCCCATGGACCCAGCCGGCACTCTGGCTCGACGGGGGCAATGAGGCCGTGACGCGCGCTAAAACGCCAACAGACGGAGCCGTGCGGAACCTGGCCATTTTGATTGACCGGCTTGGTGGTCGGTTGGTCGTCTCCTGCCAGGCGCCGCCGGGACATCCGCTTGCGGAGCTACATACGATCGTTGCCCTTTGCTGCTGCGCCGAACGAGGCGGTGCTGCCGGGGTGCGGGTAGACAGCGTGGAGGCTGTAAGGGCGGCGAAACAGGCAGTGGGTATCCCGGTTATCGGTCTGAAGAAAGCGTGGCAAGGGTACGGAGGCCTGACCGGTGGTCGTCCGGCTATTACGCCGGAGGTACAGGACGCGGTGGATCTGGCGGGCGCGGGAGCAGATGTCGTGGCGGTTGAGGCAACGAGAGAGCTACGAGGTAACCGTTTTGCGAAGCACCTCGGCTTGTTGCGTTCCGCAATCGATGTACCCGTCCTCGCCGACGTATCCACGTTAGACGAAGGCGTTGCTGCCTATGCTGCGGGCGCCGACCTAGTCGGCACGACGCTGTCTGGTTACACTGTCCAGTCGGAACGACAGCCGGGGCCCAACCTTGCCCTGGTCAGGGAGCTCGCTGGGCGGGGCATACCGACAGTGGCAGAAGGACGGATCTCTACCCCTGAACAGGCGGCTGCGGCGATTGGAGCCGGAGCCATTTTCGTAGTAGTGGGGAAAGCGATAACGGACCCGCTTGCGAGGGCGGCAACCTTCGTCGCAGCCATCGCTGATTGGCTGGCCGAGGCCAACCGGTGACGGCAAACGGCAAACACCAGACTGTTCAATCGTAAAGGGTGCAAGCACTCGATCCGGCTTCCGGTGTGGCGAAAAACACGCGCACTCGGACTCGCTCTGGTTTGAGTCCACGGGAGTGGTGTGCGAGGCCGGTGGGCCCCCGCTCCTGACAGGCTAAGGATCCACCACTCGCGGCGACCACCGCATCAACCTCAAGGAAGTTGCGACAACCGAGAGATGCGGTGGCTTTCGACAGCTTGGACGCGCTCGATTAGCTGCGCAAGCAGTTCGAGCAAGACAACCCTGACCTGGTCCGCCAGATGGTGCGTAGCTTCGCCGAGGCCCTGATGTTGGCCGAGGCCGACGTCATCTTTGGCGCTGGCTACGGCGAGCGGAGCCCCGAGCGGGTCAACTCTGTTGCAACGGGGTGCAGGCTGTCGGGGAAAGAAGTCTCTATGGCCGCGCACAGCCCGTTGCCGCCGTCGGAGATGACGAGCAACGGTGAGCGTAGGCCTCGGTCTTTCAGGTCCTCCAAGAAGCTGGCTGAGGGGTGCACTCACAGGATCTGTGCTTCGAGCAGCGGCTACGCCGGTCTGCCAAGATCCTCGGGATGGGCTGTTCGGTCACCTTCTTGCTCGTCCGCCGGCTCCTTGACCTCCTCCGACTCGGCCCGTCGCCCGACCAGAAGGACGTCGAGATCGCCGTGCTCCGACACCAACTGGCCGTGCTACGTCGTCAAGTGGCACGTCCTCGGTACTCGCCGACCGATCGCGCCGTGCTGGCCACGCTCGCCCGTTTTCTCAGTCGCGATCGCTGGGGCGTCTTCCTGGTCGGTGGCGTCTCACGGGTGGTGTAAATAGCTCCGGACGCAGGCTCCAATTTCATCTTACGCGGCGGCAGTGACCGTTTCGGCGACGACGTTGCCGGCTTGCTTGCGAGCAGGCGGTCCGCC